>JAULZL010000490.1:0-5473 GCA_032117355.1 Candidatus Nanopelagicales bacterium | reverse complement strand
GGCCATTCGAATCATCCTCATTCGGTCGATTGCGCCAGCCCATGGAAGCAGGGTGCGCGCGCGTTGCATGGTGGAAACGAGGGCGAGGGTTGACTCAGCACCCTGGTTCAGGTTGCGGCCGTCGGCTTTCAATCCGTCGTACGAGCCACCGGATCGGTCGTCCTGCATTCGGGTGCGGGAGTCGTTGTCTCCTGCGAACCAGTTCGCGGCCAGGACGATGCCTTCAGCCCAGTCGAGGTCCCCGGTCAGTGTCCAAGCCCGCCAGCAGGCGTCGGCAATTGCGGCCACTTCAATGGGCTGCTGATCGAATTGGACGGCGTTCTGCCCGGGGCCGCGCCCTCCGACGCCGACCACCGACAGGTGGCCATCGACCGACTGCAATTCGAGTAGCCAGCGAAGCATCTCCAGGCCCCGGTGCGCGATCCTTGGGTCTTCTAGGCCGATGCCTGCAGCGATGACCGCTTCGGCCAGGGAAGCGCTCCCATAGGTCAGCCGAGGCTGCGGCCACGGCCACTGCGGGTCGTTCTGGGGCTTGAGCAGGGCAACCGCATCCGCAAGCAGTGCCCGGGAGGCGTGGTGGGAGGGGTCGGCAATTGCGACGTCTGCGGCCCCGAGGGCAGCGAAGGCCATTGCGTGCATGAAGGGTGAGCGTTGGTGCACACTGCGATCGAAGCCCCACATGGCCTGGTCCCGAATCCACGGATCCGGGTGACTGACGGCTGCGACGCCGAGGCCCCAGACGCCGCGGCCCCACCAGTCCTCATTTGATGGCTCATCGATCCAGCGCCAGTAGCCGTCGTTTCGGAATCGGTTATGAAACAGTCCATCGTCCGACTGGGCATCGAGCAGGAAGCGTAGGGAGACGCTGCTGAGGCGGTGCGCGACCGGGTCGCCCGGCTCGCGGCACATGACGAGGAGTAGACGTGCGTTGTCGTCCGTGCAGTAGCCATGCTCCTCGCGGGGTACCGTGCCGCTGGCGTGCTCGTACATCCCCCGCTCAGTGGTCATCCGGTCAACGTGTTCGAGGCGATATGACCACGCGGGAATCCGGCCGCTCACCGGATCGCTCATGAGACGGCCGATCGTGCGCCGATGAGGCTGGCGGCCGCCCGTGCGTACTGGCCGGCGATAGAGGACCAGCTCAAGGCGGGGGCCAGCCTTCTCGCCTTGTTCGTCATGTCCCACAGGAGTCGGTCGTCGGTCGTCGCCGCCTTGATCGCACTGGTCAGGGCGTCCTGGTCACCATGGGGAACGACGATTCCGGCCCCGCTGCCGAGTAGTTCCACCGCGTGCGGGAAGGCCGTCGCGATGACGGGCCGTCCGGAGGCGATGCTGTCGACGAGGACACCGGAGGTCACCTGGTCGGTGGAGTCGTAGGCCATCACCACGATGGCGCTGGCGGAGATGAACTGGGTGAGCTGATCGGGTCCGCGGTACTGCTGGTCGAAGGTGACGAGATCCTCGACCCCGACGGCCCGGGCCCGATCCACCAGGGAGGCCCGGTAGGACTCACCCTGCCGAGCCGCCACCTTCGGATGGGTGCGGCCGGCCACCGTGTAGTGGATATTGCGACCCTCCTCGGCAAGATGGCCGATGGCATCGATCACCCGTTCCACCCCCTTGCCTGGCCCGAGCAGGCCCCAACTAAGCAACTGGGCCCGCGGGTTCGCGTGCGTGATCGCGGATTGGGCCTGCCAATTGGCAACGAGGGCACCGTGCGCGATCGTGATGACCTTGCTGCGATCGATGGGGTAGAGCTGCCCGAGCCTCTCCCGTGCGCATTCGGTCATCACGACGACGGTGTCCGCGAGGCTGCACAACTCGATCAGGATTGATGACTGACCAGGGGTCGGCTGCACCGGCACGGTGTGGAGCACAACGACCGCGGGCACGTCGAGTGCGCCGATGAGGTCAAGCACCTCGGCGCCGTCCGTGCCGCCATAGATGCCGTACTCGTGTTGAATCACCGCGACATCGCAGGCGTTGAGGACGGCGGCTGAGCGTTGGATGGAGGTCGGCGAGCCGTGGCTCAGCACTCCAGCGACGCTGATTCCGAACTCCGAGCTATCGAGAGTTCCGTCGTCGATTCCCACCATGTCGACCCGGTGGCCGAGGGATCGCAGTCCGCGCTCCAGGGCGGAGGCGAAGGTCGCGAGTCCGCAGACCGTTGGCGGGTAGGTGCTCAGCATCCCGATGCGCAGCCTGGGTACCGAACGTGCTGGGCCCGCAACCCTTGGGTCGTATCGAACAGGGCGAACGCTCGGAAGGCTCGCGATGGAATCCCGTAGGTAGTCGGCCGTCACTTGACCATCACACGCCATCGACGGCACCAAACCAAGTACAGAGCGGGCAATGGCCCGTGCACTAGCCGGTCATAGCCGTTCGACGGCTGCTGACGCGTCGTGCAGAACAATCCACGAGCAGAACAGTCAGACGACGGCCCCGTCGTCCCCGTCCTCGCGATCACGGTCCGGCATCCGAATGATCAGGGTGACGAATCCCAGGACGAAACCTGCGACTCCGAGCCCCGCGACGAAGGTGCCCAGGCCAAGGAGGAACGACAGCAGGACGAGCAGCGGCCCGCCGACAGCACCGGCCCAGGCAAAGCGACTGATCGCATCGGTCGGCATTGGCAGCGGCCCTGGATCAGGTGGCTGGAAGCCGTCAACGTCATCGCCATGCGGGTCGTCAAGACCGGATTCGTCGAGATTGGGTTCGTCCAGCAGGGCTTGAATAAACACCTCGTCACGCTGGGCTACTGAAGGTTCATCGTCAAGGTGCTGCATCTGGCCGGAGAGGTCGGCAACAATCGCCTCCCACGCCTGCTGCTCGCGCTGCTCTCGGTCATCAGACCCTTCGGCCTTCGGATTTGGTCCGTTGCTGTCCACTGCCTGGTCCTCAAACCCTCGTTGTGGGGTACCTGCCGTCAGTTCTGCGGCCTAGGACAGGCCCCTGACGAAGTCGATGCTGCCCTCGGTGATGACGTCAGCATCGTGATCGATGGTCGCAACGTGGTACGAGCGTTCCAGCACGACCTCCACCGCCTCAGTAGATGACACGTTGGCCAGGATGTAGGCGGAGTTGGACGCCTCGACCACATGGTCCTGCGCACTGCGGAAGAGCAGCAAGGGCTGACTGACCAACGGGAGATCCGCCTTCACGAGGGACCACATCTGGCTGAGGGAGTGAGCGGCCCGTAGCGGCAGTCGGTCATAGGCGCCCTCATCCACGCCCGGTTTGGCGATGTCGTTCGACACGCCCGGGAAGGAGGGCACCACGCGAGACAGCAGCGGAAGCAGGAATCGGTCGGGCCGCTCGGTGTGTACGGCAGGGTTGACCAGCACGATGCCGTTGATGGCATTGCCGTGCTCCTGGGCTAGGCGCAGGGTGAGTGAGCCTCCCATGGACAGGCCCATCACGAAGACCCGGTCGCAAATGGCCTGGAGTTCCCGGAGATTGCGGTCGGCCTCGGCGTACCAGTCCTGCCAGGTGGTGATGTTCATGTCCTGCCAGCGGGTCCCATGTCCGGGCAGCCGGGGGACGCGGACGGACCAGCCCTGGGCGCCGAGGGCCTGCCCCCACGGCTTGACCGACTTGGGGGACCCGGTGAACCCATGCAGTACGAGGACACCGGTGCGATCTCCATCAAAGGACCACGGATCTGCTTCTGGCATCAACGGCATAGCCAGTAGTGTGCCACCGTCCGCACCGGCGCGTACGTCAATGATTCGGGAGCTGCCTTGCTCTACTGGTTCTTGAAGTACTGGGTGATCGGGCCGTGGCTGAAGGTGCTCTTCCGGCCTTGGGTCGAAGGGGTGGAGAACGTGCCGACCAAGGGGCCGGCGATTCTGGCCAGCAACCATCTGTCTTTCTCTGACTCGTTCTTCCTACCGCTGATGGTTCGGCGGCCCATCACGTTCCTCGCTAAGAGTGATTACTTCACCGGGAAGGGGTTCAAGGGCCTGTTCAGCAAGGCTTTCTTCGCCGGTGTGGGGCAGGTCCCGATCGACCGATCCGGTGGGCGGGCGAGTGAGGCTGCGATCAGGACGGGGACGCGCATCCTCGCCAAGGGATCGCTGCTGGGCATCTACCCCGAGGGAACTCGGTCGCCTAACGGCACGCTCTATCGCGGCCGGACGGGGCTGGCGCGAATGGCCCTCGAGGCCAAGGTCCCGATCATCCCCGTGGCAATGATCGGCACCTTTGAGATCCAGCCACCCGGCGTGATCCGTCCGACCCTGCGCCGAGTCGGCGTGCGCTTTGGCAAGCCTTTGGACTTCTCCCGCTACGAGGGGCTTGAGGACGATCGATTCATCCTCCGCTCGGTCACCGATGAGGTGATGTACGAGTTGATGAGCCTGGCGGGTCAGGACTACGTCGACATGTACGCCACGCGTGCGAAGGAGCTGATTGCCGGCGGCTCGGCCGCCGATGCGGCCTCTCTACTGCCGCCCTCCGAGGAGGACTAGCCGTTCAGGCCCAGGACATGCTGCGCTCGACCGCCAGCCGCCATCGACCGTGGTCCAGGGTGGGGTCAGCGGTGGGCTCGAACACCCCTGAGCTTCGCCGCGTCTCCCACAATGCGCTGATGGACGGCCAGACGCCGGTGCCGATGCCGGCAAGGTAGGCGGCTCCGAGCCCGGTTGTCTGCAGGTGCGCGCAGCGGTCGACGTGGATACCCAATGCGCTGGCCTGGAGCTGGCACAGCAGGTTATTCGCCGCCGCGCCACCATCGATGGCGAGCCGATCAAGGGTGACGCCGGCCTGCTGCCCCATCAGGGTGACGATGTCCGTCACCTGGAAGGCAATTGCCTCAAGAGTCGCTCGGGCAACGTGAGCCGCCGTCGTGGCGCGGGTCAGTCCGATGATCAGTCCGCGGGCGGTGGGATCCCAGTCCGGGGCGCCCAAGCCGGTCAGGGCCGGCACGAAGACAACCCCCCCTGAATCCGGCACGGATGCGGCGAGTGCCTCGACCTCCGCGGCCGTCGAAATGATCCCGAGCCCGTCGCGCAGCCACTGGACGGCTGAGCCGGTGACGAACACCGCACCTTCGAGTGCGAAGTCCCGTCGGCCGTCGGGATGCCCGAGGGCAACGGTCGTGAGCAGGCCCTCGGTGGCGACCACCGGCTGGTCGCCGGTGTGAACGAGCAGGAAGGACCCGGTACCGAAGGTGCACTTCGCGGCGCCGCGCTCGACCCCGGCCTGCCCGACGAGTGCCGCCTGCTGGTCTCCCGCCAAGCCCGCAATGGGTACGTCGAGGCCGAGGAAGCTTGCCGGGTCGGTGCGGGCGATGGGCCCGTACGAGGAGACGATCTCGGGCAGTGCAGACAGAGGAACGTCGAAGAGGTCGCATAGCTCTTCGCTCCACCCGCCGGTCCGCAGGTCGTAGAGCAGGGTCCTCGACGCGTTGGTCGCGTCGGTCAGGTGGTCAACACCGCGCGTCATGCGTGCGATCAGGTAGGAGTCGACCGTC
>JAULZL010000489.1:0-36151 GCA_032117355.1 Candidatus Nanopelagicales bacterium | reverse complement strand
CCGAGCCGAGGGCCTGCCAGCAACTCGCGAGTACGTCGACGGTCTTGGCATCCTCGGCATCCGGAACGGCAATCATCGTCACGCTGAATCCGTGGTCACCGAGAAAGTGGTGTAAGGACTGCGCGCGGCGAGCCAGCATCGGCGGGTGGATTACCGCCACCTTCGCGGAACCCTCCAGCAGCGGCAGCAGTTCTTCGTGGAGTTCGCGGCCGATAACAACGTCGTAGGCACGCTCGGCCTGCACGCCAATGCGGCACATCTCGTCCATCAAAGATCGTCCATCAAACATCGCCCTCGGACCGAGCCAGCCCCGGAAGAGCCAGCACCTCGGCAACCACTGCGGCCACCGGCTTGCCCGATGTATCGATGGTGGCTGAACTGACCTCTCGGTACCAGCCCTCACGCTGTTTCATCAGGTTGGCGAGTTGTCCGCGGACATTCCCCAGGAGCAGGGGCCGCGCCGTGTTCATGCCCACTCGCGAAGCGGCGTCCGAAAGGTCTACCTTCAGCCACACGGTGAAGTGGGAAGCAAGGCGGCCTCTGGTCACCTCACTCAGGATGGCACCACCACCGAGGGCGATGACCCCATCATTTTCAGCGAGCGCCAACTCGATCGCTTCCTCCTCAAGCCGACGGAACTCTGGTTCGCCCATGGTCACGAAGATGTCAGATACCGACATCCCCGCGACGTCCTCGACGAGTCGGTCCGTGTCGGCGAAGGCAAGGTCGAGTCGGGCGGCAACCTGACGGCCGATGGTCGACTTTCCTGCCCCAGGCGCTCCCACCAGAACAAGCCGGGGACTCACTGGATCACGAGGTTCTCGCGGTACGCCAGCAGGTTGCGGCGAGTCTCGGTAATGCTGTCGCCGCCGAACTTCTCGAGCAGCGCGTCAGCAATGACCAGTGCAACCATCGCCTCAGCGACGACGCCAGCCGCAGGCACGGCACACACGTCAGAGCGCTGGTTGATGGCGGGGGCTGCCTCCCCCGTCGACACGTCAACGGTCCGCAGCGCGCGCGGGATGGTGGAGATCGGCTTCATGGCCGCCCGAACACGGAGCACCTCCCCCGTCGACATGCCGCCCTCGGTGCCACCGGACTTCCCGGAGGTGCGCGCAATTCCATGATCACCGGGGACGATCTCGTCCTGCGCCTGGCTGCCACGCACCGCCGCAAGGGCGAAGCCGTCACCAACTTCAACGCCCTTGATGGCCTGGATGCCCATGAGGGCGGCCGCCAACTTGCTATCGAGCCGTCGGTCCCAGTGAACGTGGCTGCCCAGGCCCGGTGGTAACCCATGAACGACTACCTCGACTACTCCACCGAGGGTGTCGCCATCACGGTGGGCTGCCTCGATTTCGGCAACCATCGCGGCTGAACTTCCTTCATCGAGGCATCGAACCGGGTCCTCGTCGATTCGCGCAATGTCCTGCGGGACGGGTACCAATCCAGCCGGTGCCTGCGCCGTGCCGATGCTGACAACGTGGCTCAGCACCTCGACCCCAGCGGCCTGGCGCAGGAAGGCCCGGGCAACGGCGCCGAGGGCCACCCGAGCGGCTGTCTCGCGGGCACTTGCGCGCTCAAGGACCGGGCGAGCATCGTCGAATCCGTACTTCTGCATGCCGGCGAGGTCCGCATGACCGGGTCGCGGGCGAGTCAGCGGAGCATTGCGCGCCAGGGCGGCAAGTTCCTCGGCATCCACTGGGTCCGCGGACATAACGCGCTCCCACTTGGGCCATTCGGTGTTGCCCACTTCAATCGCGATCGGCCCACCCATCGTGCTTCCGTGCCGGACGCCCCCCAGGATCCGCACGGCATCCTTCTCGAACTTCATCCGCGCCCCGCGGCCAGTGCCCAGTCGCCTGCGGGCGAGGTCGCACTGGATGTCATCCGTGGTGACCTCTACCGCCGCTGGCAGCCCCTCGAGAATCGCCACCAGCGCCGGTCCATGGGATTCTCCGGCCGTAAGCCACCGCAACATGGGCGCATCCTCCCAGATCACGCGATAGTCGGCTCAGTCTGCTGGCAGCGCTCCTCGCATGGCGTCAACCGGTGGGGTCATGCCGGTCATCAGTCGGACCTGCTGCACCGCCTGCCAGAGCAGCATGTCGCGTCCTCGGGCAATGCGGTTGGTGTGCCAGGCACGTGCCAGCGGGGTCGGCCACGGGTGATACGCGGCGTCGAGCAGAACGCCGGACGCCCGTTGGGCGTATTCCTCCCATGCGGCTCCCGCGTCACCAGGAACCGTGCTGACCGTGACATCAGCGATCGGGATGGTGACCTCATCCCAGCCCACGATGGTCCCGGCGATGTCGAATGACTCGGCGACCACGAGCAACTGCTCCGCTGCCTCCGCTCGACGTGCCGCGAGGAACAACTGCTGAACGCCAAGCTCGCAGAGCGCGGCGACAGCGCTGCGTGCGGTCGCACCGGCTCCGAGAATCAGGCCGGTACGCGGATTGGGTGCGAGTCCTACCTCCTGCAGTGACCGGACCATTCCGTAGACGTCGGTGTTCGTTCCGCGCCAGCCATCGGGGCCGGGCAGCACCGTGTTCACCGAACGGATCCGCCGGGCCACCTCATCGACCTCGGCAAGCAGGTCGATCACCACTTCCTTCAGTGGCATGGTGAGCGAAAGCCCTGCCCAGGACCCGTCGAGTGAGTCCATGAAGGAAGCGATGCTCTGCTCGTCAACCTCGATTGCCTCGTACGTCCAGTCAAGCCCAAGCGTTGAGTAAGCGGCCCGGTGAAGTGCCGGCGACAGGCTGTGGCTGATCGGCGAGCCCAGGACGGCTGCCCGCCTGAAGCCGGGCCCTGACTCCACTATCCCTGGCTCGCGAGGTAGTCCTGGAACTCCCTCTTGTAGGTGAGGAATTCCTCGTAGGACTTGGCAAACTTCGTCTCTCCGGTATCGGGATTGACGGTGACGAAGTAGAGCCACCTACCCTTTGCCGGCTCGAGTGCCGCCTCGATAGCTGCCTCGCCGGGAGAGTTGATGGGGGTCGGCGGCAGGCCCTTGTTCGTATGCGTGTTGTACGGGGTGTCTGCGGCCAACTGCTCCTTGGTCAGGGTGATGTCGGTAACTCCAAGGCCGTAGGCGACCGTGGAATCGAACTGCAGCGGCATATCGGCTTTGAGCCTGTTGTAAACCACCCGGGCGACCTTCGCGAAGTCGTTGGGACGTCCCTCCGCTTGGACGAGGGAGGCGATCACCAGAGCCTCGTAGGGCGATATTCCGCGGTCACTGGCCCTGCCTTCGAGGTTCAACTCAGAACTCGCCTGATTGAATCGAGAAACCAGCACCTGCAGGATTCCGTCAGCGGTCTCATCGCCGGCCAGGTCGTAGCTGGCCGGAAACATGAAGCCCTCAGGCTGGCCTTCCGCCCAATCCGGAAGCCCGAGATCTTCGGATCGATCGAGGGCCGCCTTGAAGCGGGACTTCGGAAGTCCCGTGGAGTCAGCCGCAGCCTCGACCGTTTGCTCGAGTCGCAATCCCTCCGGGAGTACCAGCCTGCTCTCGGCTCGCGATGCGGGATCAAGCATGAGCGTGACGGCCTGCTCACCACTCATCCCCTTGAGCATCGTGTAGCGACCAGGACCGATGGAAGCAGCCCCCTCGTTGACTGTCGCAGCCCGGACGAAGGCATCGGCGGTTGCCACCACCCCGGCATCCCGCAGGGTGCGACCGATCGCCGATAGCGAGTCCCCTCGATCAACCTGAATGACGACCTCACCTGAGCCGGGGCCAGCAAAGTCGTCCGACACCGCGGATCCGCGGAAGGACAGGAAGGCAAGCCCAGCCAGCCCGATGAATACAAGGATGGCGACCACGAGGGCAATCCACTTGGCGGGGCTGGACCGGCTCGGCGATGGCGGGAGTGGTCCGTCACTCAGGAACTGCTGCACCTGACTCATCGTGGGGCCTCCTCGTGACGCGACGTCGCAGAACCTGACCCTTCGTCAGGACGCTGGGAATCAAGGTACGACTGCAGGAGAACTGTTGCAGCGGCGCTGTCGATTCGAGCCCGCGAGGATCGCACGGACTCCCCGGCGGAACGGAGCCCTCGCTGGGCCTCAACCGTGGTGAACCGTTCGTCAACCAGTCGCACGGGAACGATCAAGCCGGCTCGCACGAGCGACTCCTGCAGCACCTGTGACCACTCCTCAGCCCGCTCGGCAGCAGGCCCATACGTACCGTTGAGGGACAGCGGTAATCCAATGATCACCTCGGTCGCCTCGATCTCGCGCACCTGGGCGACCACCTCATCGACCGCCCTCGGGCCAACGCGGACCGCCTCCATCGGGCTGGCGAGGACGCCGCGCGGATCACACCGGGCAAGCCCGATCCGCACACTTCCGACATCGCAGGCGAGTCGTGTCAGCTGGGCCATGCCCCTAGGAGCCGACCTTCGCGGCTATGGCCGCCTCGGCGGCACGCAGCGCATCGTCAAGGCCCGCGGGATTTGTGCCGCCGCCCTGCGCCATGTCGTCCTTGCCCCCGCCCCTACCGTCGATACTCGGCAGCGCTGCCTGCAGGACGAACTTCGCGGTCACGCCCAGCCCTACGGCCCTTTCGTTGGCGACGACGACGAGAGCGGCCTTGCCTTCGGCCACCGCGCCCCCGATTTGCACGACGGGGATCTCCGGTCGGCCGCGCGTACGAGCCTTGGCGGCCAGTTCCCGAAGGTCGGCAGCGGAGGTGCCTTCCGGCGCCTGATAGACCCAGCAGCGCACAGGTCCGATATCGGTGCCCTCCCCAATAATGCCCTCCACGCTCGCGGTGAGCTGGGCGGACTTGAATCGAGTCAGGTCACGCTCCGCATCCTTCAGGGAGGCGATCGTTCGCTCGACGCGGTCGACTAGCTCCTCAGCGGGAGCCTTCAGGATGTCGGTGAGCCGGGACACCAGAACATGCTCACGGGCCAAGAATTGATACGCGTCAGCACCGACCAGGGCTTCCACCCGTCGCACGCCAGCACCAATCGAGCCTTCTCCAAGGAAGGTCACGACCCCCAGCTGGCCGGATCGCTGCGCGTGCGTGCCGCCGCAGAGTTCGTGGGCCCAGTCGCCGACCGACACGACGCGAACCTCATTGCCGTACTTCTCCCCGAAGAGGGCCATGGCGCCCATGGCACGAGCATCAGCCTGCGACATCAGGTGAGCGGAAACCGACAGATCCTCCAGCAGAACCTCGTTCACCCGAGCCTCGACGTCCTGAAGGACACTGGGCGCGACGGGCGCAGGGCTGGGAAAGTCGAATCGCAGGCGACCGGGTGCGTTCTCCGATCCCATCTGGGTGGCGGTGTCACCGAGACGTTCCCGGAAGGCACGATGGATGAGATGGGTTGCTGTGTGGGCACGGGAAATCGCCCGTCGACGTTGAACGTCGACATCGGCAACCATCGAGGTTCCCACGGTGATCTCCCCCGCGGTGACCTGGCCCCGATGAACGAAGAGGCCCGGCGCGGGAGTCTGGACGTCGTAGACGTCCACCACGCTTGCGTCCTGGGCAACCAACCGGCCGTGGTCCCCCAGTTGGCCACCCGCCTCGGCGTAGAAGGGCGTGCGATTGAGGATGACTTCGACATGCTCGCCCACCTGCGCCACCGGCACGGAGACGCCCTCGCGAACGAGGCCGATGACGGTGGATTCACTTGATGACTCTCGGTAGCCGGTGAACTCAGTCGAACCGCCGCTATCGAGGATGTCCCGATAGGCGGTGGTGGCGGCATACGTGCTCTTGCGCTCACGCGCGTCTGCCTTGGCCCGCTCACGCTGCTGGGCCATCAGGGTTCGGAAGCCGTCGGCGTCAACATCAAGGCCCTGCTCGGCTGCCATCTCCAGCGTCAGGTCGATCGGGAAGCCGTAGGTGTCGTGGAGGGCGAATGCCTGCTCGCCTGGGAGGACCGTCCGGCCCGATGACCTGAGGGACTGCACTGCCGTGTCGAAGATGACCGTGCCCGTTCGCAAGGTCTGCAGGAAGGTTGCTTCCTCAGCCGTGGCGATCTGGCGGATCCGATTCACCTCGTCATTGAGCTCGGGGTACTGGGGTGCCATGGTGAGCACGGTGCTGTCGACCAACTCGGCCATCGTCTGCTCGTGCGCGCCAAGCAGGCGCATCATTCGGATAACACGCCGCATCAGTCGACGGAGTACGTAGCCCCGGCCCTCATTGCCGGGCAGGACACCGTCACCGATCAGGAACACGCACGTCCGGGCGTGGTCGGCAACCACCCGCAACGCAACGTCATCGCGTTCGTTCCGGCCATAGACGGCACCCGACAGGGCGCATGCGCGGTCGAGGATGCCACGCGTGGTGTCGATCTCGTAGATGTTGTCGACTCCCTGCAGGAGGGCAGCCATCCGCTCCAGCCCCATGCCGGTGTCGATGTTCTTCGCCGGGAGGGGTCGGCGGATGTCGAAATCCTCCTTGGACCGGACCTGCGAGAGTTCGTCCTGCATGAAAACCAGGTTCCAGACCTCGAGGTAGCGGTCCTCGTCTACGACCGGTCCGCCCTCACGTCCGTACTGCGCTCCCCGGTCGTAGTAGATCTCCGAGCAGGGGCCACCCGGGCCGGGAACACCCATGGACCAGTAGTTGTCCTTGGGCCCGCGTCGTTGAATTCGCTCGTATGGAAGCCCGGCCCGCGTATGCCAGATCTCAATTGCCTCGTCGTCGTCCTCGTAGACCGTTGCCCACAGCCGGTCCTCCGGGAAGCCGTACCCGCCATCGGAAACTGACCTGGTGAGGAGCTCCCAGGCGAAGGGAATCGCCTCCTCCTTGAAGTAGTCGCCGAAGGAGAAGTTGCCAGCCATCTGGAAGAAGGATGCATGCCGGGTGGTCTTGCCGACCTCTTCGATATCCAGGGTGCGGACCACCTTCTGCACGCTGGTTGCCCGCGGGTATGGCGGCGGTGCCTCACCGAGGAAGTAGGGCTTGAACGGGACCATCCCCGCGTTCACGAAGAGCAGGGTCGGATCGTCGAGCAGGAGGGAGGCGGACGGGACGACCTGATGGCCTCGGTCAGCGAAGTACCGCAGAAACCTGCTTCTGATCTCGGCGGAGTCCACTACTGCCGTCCTTCCATCGTGGTGGTCGGTGCCGAACGCTGGGCGGCGCCGAGTTGATCAAGAAGGGCCCGAGCCGAGGCGACGGCCGACATCCCCGCCTGGGCCGTGGACACCGCTGACCTTCCGAGGTCCTGGGCACTTGAGGCAAGTCCATGCTCACGGGCGCTTGCAGCAAACAACTGGCTGCGTCGGTAGACGAGGATCCCGCCCGCAGCCCCGATTGCCAGCCAGATTACCCTGCGCACCTTTGGCTCCTCGTCCGATCGTGATTGCTCCGCGCGAATTGCGTCGCGCGGATTGCGTCGCATGACGGCCGGATCTACGAGGACTCCGGCTCTGCCAACCCTAGCCGCTCACCCGACCTCAGCCGAGCAACGCGATCGGCCACCACCCCCCAGGCAGCTTCCGCCCCGTGACCAGTCGGCACGTAGTAGCGAGAACCTGAGAGCACCTCAGGGAGGTACTGCTGAGCGGCCACACCCTCCGGCAGATCATGCGGGTACACGTACCCGGAACCGTGCCCGAGTGCTGAGGCACCGGGGTAATGCGCATCCCGCAGCCACGCGGGTACTGCGCCGACCCGGCCCTGCCGAACGTCGGCCACGGCTAGGCCGAGCGCGACCGTGACGGCATTCGACTTTGGCGCGAGTGCCGCGTGGATCGTGGCGTGGGCCAGGATCAGCCCAGCCTCCGGCAACCCCACCAGGGCAACCGCCTGAGCTGCCGCGACGGCCGTCTGAAGGACCATGGGATCGGCCATGCCGATGTCCTCGCTGGCCAGGATCATCAGCCGACGGGCAATGAACCGCGGATCCTCGCCAGCCTCGATCATTCGAGCCAGATAGTGGATGGCGGCGTCCGGATCACTCCCGCGCACGCTCTTGATGAAGGCACTGACGACGTCGTAATGCTGGTCGCCGTCCTTGTCGTAGCGCACCGCCGCGTGCTGCACGGCCTTCTCCACCTGGGCAAGACCTACCTCGCCACCACCGGAGAGGAAGGGAGCCGCGGCAGCCTCTAGGGCCGTCAGTGCTCGACGTGCGTCACCCATGGACAGCCTCGCGAGAACCTCGACGGCCTCATCGGTCACGCTGACACGGCCACCCAGCCCTCTTGTATCGATAACAGCTCGTCGCAGGAGCACCTCAATCGCTTCCACGTCGAGGGGCTGCAGGGTGATGACCAGGCTTCGGGAAAGCAGGGGTGCGATCACCGAGAAGCTTGGATTCTCTGTCGTCGCGGCAATCAGGGTCACCCAGCCGTTCTCGACAGCCGGAAGCAGGGCGTCCTGTTGGCTCTTGCTGAAGCGGTGCACCTCATCGATGAACAGCACCGTGCCGCGCCCCTGCATGGCCAACCGATCGCGGGCCGCGTCAATAACGGCGCGGACATCACGCACGCCCGCCGTGACCGCGGACAGTTCCGTGAACGTGCGCCCCGATCCGTGGCTGACCAGCGAGGCGAGGGTTGTCTTGCCCGTCCCGGGCGGTCCCCACAGGATCACCGAGACTGTCGCAGCGGCCGGATCTGCAGAGACCAGTGCCCGCAGGGCGGAACCCTCAGCCAGGGCAACCGACTGGCCGACAACCTCGTCGATGGATTGCGGGCGCATCCGCACGGCCAGTGGCGCCGATGCCCGCGACGGACCTACCGCGTCATCAAACAGGGTCACGCCGGACACCATAGGCGCACGTATGTCCGAACCCCCTCGATCGTGTGCTGAATCGAAGCGAGCGTTAGGACGAGGCGGGCAGTACGGCGGACGTGGGCAGTACGGCGGAGGCGTAGCGCCCGACCTCGACGAAGCCCATGCGCTCATAGGCACGGCGGCCTTGCTCATTGGACGAGTACATCTCCAGGAAGACCTCGCCCGGATCAATCAACGCCGCGATTGACGCTTCGGCAAGGCGTCGTCCTCGGGCATCCGGATGAGTGCAAACGCTGACGATGTGCCGCGCCCCGGACGGTTCGCGAACCACTCCGGCCACGCTCACGAGCTGACCATCCTCAATGACACCCGCCCACCGCGGCCGCTTGGCGTCGCCCGGGAAAACGTGTGCCGACTTCGAATAGCGCAGCAACCCAGCAATTCGCACATCATCCGGCGGCAACTCACTAGCAGCCGCCGTTGGCCGTTCACGCAACTGAGCCCGGTCAAGAAGGAACAGGCTCCAATGCGCTGGCTCACCGCCCTTGAACTTCTCCGGGAGACCGGCAAAGGACTCTGCCCTAACTGTCATCCCGACGATGTGCTCCACTGAGCGGAGTTCCTCGAGAAGCGCGACCACGCGGTGCAGATCTGTTCCGAGAACAGTCGCCCAGCACTCGTCATGGTTCCGGCCACGAAGGGCCGTCCAGCCAACGACGTCTCCGTCCCGCGCAGCCGAACCCCTCGACGATCCGCTGACGCGAAAGCGCAGTAGCGGATCAGCCGGTTGTACCCGAAGCAGGTGCGATGGATCCGGCAGCAATGGCATCGACCCCGGCCTCCTTGCGCTGCTGCGTGGTGATAGCGGTGGGAGCGCCCGTGAGCGGATCGTGACCTGCGCCAGTCTTGGGGAAGGCAATCACATCGCGCAAGGACGTGGCGCCGGCAAGCAACATGCAGATGCGATCCCAGCCAAAGGCAATTCCGCCATGTGGCGGCGGCCCGAACTTGAACGCCTCCAAGAGGAAGCCGAACTTGTCGTTCGCCTCCTGCTCACTCATGCCGAGGAGGGCAAATACGCGTTGCTGTACTTCGGCGTCATGAATTCGAATCGATCCACCGCCGATCTCATTGCCGTTGCACACGATGTCGTAGGCCCAGGCGAGCGCTGCACCGGGAGACTGCTCGAAGGAGTCACGCCATTGTGCATTGGGCGAGGTGAAGGGGTGGTGGACAGCCGTCCAGGCCATCGAGCCGTCCTCAGCCTGGACCTCCTCAAACATCGGCGCGTCGATAACCCACAGGAACGACCAGGTCGACTCGTCGATCATGTCCAGCCGGCGAGCGATCTCCAGTCGTGCGGCCCCGAGCAGGGCCCGGGCATCCGAAGCGCGGCCAGCCGCGAAGAAGACGCAGTCCCCCGGCTTGGCACCCGCTGCCGCCGCTAGTCCATCGCGCTCGGCATCAGAAAGGTTTTTCGCCACCGGTCCGCCGAGTTCCCCATCAGCTCCGACCGTGACATACGCGAGGCCCTTGGCTCCACGCTGCTTCGCCCACTCCTGCCAGGCATCGAACTGCCGTCGCGGCTGATCCGCGCCGCCGGGCATGACCACCGCGCCGACATGCTCCGCTTGAAAGACCCGGAATGGCGTCTGGCTGAAGTAGCCGGTCAGGTCCACCAACTCTAGGTCGAAGCGCAGGTCCGGCTTGTCTGACCCGAATCGCCGCATCGCCTCGTCGTACGTCATTCTGGGAATCTCACCGACGGCTACGCCGAGGATCCCCGTCCACAGGGCGCGCACGATGGCTTCGCCCACCTCAATCACGTCATCCTGCTCGACAAAGGACATTTCGATGTCGAGCTGGGTGAACTCGGGCTGCCGATCGGCGCGAAAGTCCTCGTCCCGGTAGCAGCGGGCGATCTGGAAGTAACGCTCCATCCCAGCAACCATGAGCAGTTGCTTGAAGAGTTGTGGAGACTGCGGCAGGGCATACCAGTGTCCAGGCTGGAGGCGGACCGGAACGAGGAAGTCCCGGGCACCCTCGGGAGTCGAGCGGGTGAGGGTGGGGGTCTCAATCTCGACGAAATCCCGTTCCAGGAGGACGGCCCGGGCGAGCTGGTTGACCTTCGACCGCATCCGCAGTGCCTGGCCAGCGGAGTCACGGCGCAGGTCCAGGTATCGATACCGGAGTCTGACCTCGTCGCCGATGGATACCCGATCATCAATGGGGAAAGGCAATGGTGCCGAGACGGACAGCACCTCCACCGACTCGGACATCACCTCGACCTCCCCGGTGGGAAGGTCTGGGTTCTCGTTCCCCTCCGGACGCAGACCCACGGAGCCGGTTACCTGGATGCAGTACTCATCCCGCAGGCCATGGGCGAGTTCAGGATCATGCACCACCACCTGCACCACCCCGCTGGAATCCCGCAGGTCCAGGAAGGCGACGCCTCCGTGGTCTCGGCGACTGGCAACCCAGCCTGCGAGGGTTACCGGCTGACCGGCATCCGTCGCGCGAAGACTCCCGGCATTCCTCGAGCGGATCACTGTTGCTCCCCTTCGCCCTGCTCAGTCTGAACCTGCTGGATAGCCGAATCGGTGGCCCACACCCGCGGGCGCAAATCGCCCTGCGGCGGGGTCCACGTGCGTGGATCGGCCTGGACCTGAACTCCGGTGCGGATGTCCTTCACCGGCTCATCGACGCCCGGGAACCATACAAACGGGATGCCGCGTCGGTCCGCGAACCGTATCTGCTTGCCGAACTTGTCCGCCTTCGGGGCCACCTCGCAGGCGATGCCGCGGGCTCGCAGCAGACCGGCGATCTCCTCACTGTGTGGACGCGTCGTCTCGTCGTTGACGGCTACCAGGACGGCCGAGGGCACGGCTCGGCTGACCTCGACCAGCCCACGGTCGATGAGGACGGAAACCAGCCGGGAAACACCAAGTGAGATGCCGACTCCGGGGTAAGTCGTCCGTCCGTCCGACGCCAAGGCGTCGTACCGCCCTCCCGAGGCGATCGAGCCAACCGATTCATGGCCCAGTAGTTCGGTCTCGTAGACCGTGCCCGTGTAGTAGTCCAGTCCTCGGGCAATTCGCAGGTCCGCCACCACCGACCCGGGTCTTTGTCGATTCGCGCCCGTCACAACGGCCCGCAGTTCTTCGATCCCCTGCTCGAGGAGGTCATTTGCGACTCCCAGAGCCGCGACGCGATCAGCGAAGGAGTCGTCTGTCGTCCGAATTTCCGCCAGCGCAAGGCATCGCTCCGCAGCATGAGCGCTGAGCCCGACTTCATCCACCAGGATGCGGCCGGCAGCTTCGGCGCTGATCTTGCCGAGTTTGTCGACCACCCTGAGCACCGCGGCCGGATCGGATGCGCCAACCCCGCGGTAGAAGCCCTCGGCCAGCTTCCGATTGCTGACCTGAATCACCGCCGGGGGAATGGGCAGGGCATCCAGGAGGGTAGCCATCACCACGGCCATGTCGACCTCGTGATGGAAGGCAAGGTGATCCCGATCGACTACATCGATATCGGCCTGGGTGAACTCGCGGAACCTGCCCTCCTGCGGGCGTTCACCCCGCCATACCTTCTGGATCTGATACCTCCGGAAGGGGAATTCCAGCCTGCCCGCATGTTCAAGGACGTAGCGCGCAAAGGGAACGGTGAGGTCGAAGTGCAGTCCGAGACCCGGGTCCGCCTCCTGCTCCGCGGCATGGAGCCGCCGCAGGACGTAGACCTCCTTGTCGATCTCCCCTTTGCTGAGCATCCGCTCGAGGGGCTCTACCGACCGCGTCTCGATGGACATGAATCCGTGCAATTCAAAGATTCGGCGTGCCTCGTCAAGGATCGCCTGCTCAATGACGCGTCCCGGCGGCAGCCACTCGGGGAATCCCGACAGGGCCATGGATCGACTCACGTCACAGCCCCCGGGCAGGCGGCAATGGCCCCTCCGCACGCAGGAAAGGGTTGCCAATCCGCTCGGCACCGATTGTCGTTCGCTCGCCGTGCCCAGGCAGCACCACCGTCTCGTCGGCTTCGGGCCAGATCACCTTCCGGAGGGACGTGCGCATGGCGGAGTCATCACCTCCCGGGAGGTCCGTCCGGCCGATGGAACCGGCAAACAGGACGTCGCCACTGAACATCAGCGGTGGCTGGTCCGCACGGGACGCCTGGAGGAATACGACCGAACCCTCGGTATGGCCAGGGGCATGCCGGACGGTGAGGCCAATGCCGGCAAGGTTCAAGACCTCGCCATCGGCCAGGGTGCGCACATCGGACGGCTCCGTCAGTTCGAGCTCACCCTTGGTCATCGCCAGCAGGTGCTCCCGGCTCGCAACGACGCTCGTGCCCGCCGGGTCAGCAAGCCGGTAGCGGTCATCGCCGTGGATGTAGGCGGGGATTTCAAAGCCATGAGCCAGCGGGGCGACCGACCAGACGTGGTCGACATGGCCATGGGTGAGCAGGACGGCGGCCGGCATCAACCGGTTCTCCCTGACGAGATCCTGCACTCGGTCGATGGAGTCCTGGCCAGGATCGATGATCAAACACGGCTCGCCAGCTCCGGCTGCGATGACGTAGCAATTCGTGGCCCAGGCACCCGCAGCGAATCCGGCGACCAGCACGCGGCCAACCCTAATGGGTCCACCGGCAATCGGGATCGGCCGCAAGGGTGAGCCCACTACACTCCCGCCGTGGCATCAAGCACTAAGAGGCAGCGGGAATTGGCCCGACAGAGGTTCGAACGGCAGCAGGAGCGGCGGGCGGCATCAGCGCACCGGCGCCGCACCCGGAATCGGGTGACAGCCATCGCCGTTGTGGTGGTGCTTGTCCTCGGTACCGTCGGCTGGGTCGTGGTGAACCAGCGGAGTCAGTCTTCGGACGCGACAGCCGCCGCGGGTGCGTCCCCGGCCGCCTCAGCACCGGCGAGCCCGTCAGCAGCACCGAGCGGCTCTTCGGCGCCGAGCCTGTCATGCGCCGAGCCAGTCGCCCCGCGGCCCGACGATCAGTCGTGGTCCACCGCACCCCAGCCGTCGCCACTCGCACAAAAGCCGGCTGCCATCACGCTTTCCACGAACTGTGGGGACATCGTGATCACGACCCTTCCGCAGGCCGCGCCCCTCACGGTCGCCTCCGAGGTCTTCCTGGCCGAGCAGGGCTTCTACGACAAGACCTCCTGCCACCGGCTCACCACGTCCGGCATCTACGTCCTGCAGTGCGGTGATCCCAAGGGGGATGGCACTGGCGGGCCGGGCTACGCGGTTCCAGACGAGAACCTTCCGTCAGAATCCACTGCCAACTACCCGGCTGGCACGGTGGCCATGGCCAATGCCGGACCGGGCACTGCTGGCTCGCAGTTCTTCATTGTCTATCAGGACACCACCCTGCCCCCGGGCTACACCATCTGGGGTGAGGTGACCAGCGGGCTGGACATCGTGCAGGCCCTCGCAGGCGTGGGTGTATCCGGCGGTGGCTCGGATGGACCTCCGGGACAGCCGTTGAGTATCGAAACGGCAACGGTGGCCGCACTGTAGGTCGCTGAGGCAGGTACGGTTCACTCCGGCGCCCTAGAGATGGGCGGGAGAACACGACACGAGGCAGGTAGGCAGATGAGCGAGCCGTCGTCACCGGGGTCACCGGGAGTTCCGACCCCGGCGATACTTCGGCCGAGCAGGCCGCGCCCTGCCGTGGCCCCCACTCCGTCCGCGCAGACCGTCGCACCTCGGTCCAGCGATCCGTCCCAATTCGGACGAGTGGATCCAGATGGCAGCGTCTACCTGTCAGCGCCCGAGGGCGACGTCCTTGTCGGTCAGTGGGCAGCGGGCCCACCTGAAGAAGGCCTTGCTTTCTTCGGTCGCAAGTACGACGACCTGGTCGTGGAGATCGACCTGGCCAGCACTCGCCTGGCCGAGGGGCGATCCTCCGCCGAACAGGCCAGTACGGTTCTCTCACGGGTCCGTGAGGCCCTGGTCGCTCGCTCGTTCGTCGGGGACGTCCTAGGACTACAGACAAAGTGCGACGACCTCGAGTCGGCCGTGTCGGCGGCAAAGGAGCGGGCCACGGCCCTTCGAGAGCAACAACGGGCAGCTGCCGCGGTAGCCCGAGAGGCACTCACCGTCGAGGCGGAGGGCCTTGCAGACTCAACATCGTGGAAGTCCACAACAGAGCGCTACACGGCCATTGTTGAGGAATGGAAGGCTCTGCCGCACGCGGATCGGTCACGTGAGCAAGAACTGTGGAAGCGCATCAGCACGGCACGTGCCGGCTTCGACAAGCGCCGGCGCCAGCACTTCGCCGATCTCGACGCGGTGCGCAAGGACGCCATGGGCGCCAAGCGTGACCTCATCGCTCGCGCCGAAGCACTGTCCACCTCAACCGACTGGGCATCGACCAGCAAGAAACTGCGCGACCTGATGGCCGAGTGGAAGGTCGCTCCTCGAGGCGGCAAGCGGGACGAGGACAAGCTCTGGAAGCGATTCAAGGCCGCCCATGACGCCTTCTACCAGGCGAGGGTTGCTGCGGAGGCGACTGCCGAGGAGGAACTGCGGCCGAATATTGCCGCAAAGGAGGCCCTCGTCGTCGAGGCCGAATCCCTGCTGCCAGTCTCGGACCACAAGGCTGCCAAGTCATCCCTACGGACCATCCAGGAGCGATGGGAAAAGATCGGTGATCTGCCTCGGGCTGACCGTGACCGACTTGAGGGACGCCTGAAAAGGGTCGAGGAGTCCCTGCGCAAGTCGGAGGCCGACAGTTGGAAGCGCTCGAATCCGGAGGCCCGAGCGCGCGCCGAGTCGACGGTCTCAGTTTTCCAGGATGGGATCACCAAACTCGAGGCAAAGCGCGCACAGGCGGAAGCTCGTGGGAACGCTGCCGAGGTAGCAAAGCTCACGGCGTCAATCGAGCAGACGCAGGCCCTTCTCGGCGCGGCGCAGGCGGCGGCCTCTGAGTTCCAGGGCTAACGGGGACACTCCCCCGTACCCCCGGCTGATCCGACAGTCTCGCTGACGTCTGTTCTCCCCGTGGTCTAGACGCGGTAGGCGTCGTAGACACCCTCAACATTGCGCACGCCTTTGATTACCGAACCAAGGTGCATTGGGTCGGCCATCTCGAAGGTGAATCGGGACAAGGCGATCCGATCGCGGGTGGTCGTGACTGACGCACTGAGGATATTGACGTGCATGTCGGACAGCGCCCTCGTGACATCACTGAGCAGGCGAGCTCGATCAAGGGCCTCCACCTGCAGATTCACCAGGAAAATGCTCGAAGCCGTCGGCGCCCAGGCGACTTCGACGAAACGGTCCGGCTCTGCCTGCAACCCGGGGACGTTGACGCAGTCAGTTCGGTGCACGGAAACCCCGGACCCCCGAGTCACGAATCCCACGATCGGATCACCAGGGACTGGCGTGCAGCACTTTGCCAGCTTCAGCAGGACGTCTTCTGCCCCAACGACCGCAACTCCGACATCCGACGCCGTCCGACTGGGACGCCTGGAGAATGCCGCCGGCATGAAGCCTTCGGCCGCGTCGTCCGCTGCTCCCTCTGCCCCACCAGCAGCATCCACGAGGCGCTGGACGACGGTGGCAGCAGAGACTCGGCCCTCCCCCACGGCGGCGTAGAGCGCGGTGACATCCGACTGATGCAGGTCAAGCGCGATCGCGTTCAACGACTGGTTCGTCATCAACCGCTGTAGGGGTAGGCCCTGCTTGCGCATGGCCCGCACGATCGCGTCCTTGCCATGCTCGATCGCCTCGTCCCGGCGCTCTCGCGAGAACCAGGCCTTGATCCGGCCCTTGGCCCGCGGCGAGGCGGCGAAGCTGAGCCAGTCCCGGCTCGGACCAGCGCCCTCGGCCTTGGAGGTGAAGATCTCAATGACGTCGCCGTTGCTCAGCGTCGACTCAAGGGGAACGAGCTTTCCATTGACTCGTGCACCCACGCACCGATGCCCGACCTCGGTGTGGACCGAGTAGGCGAAGTCGACCGGCGTAGCCCCGGAGGGGAGCGCTATGACATCGCCTTTCGGGGTGAAGACGAAGACCTCCGTGGAGCCCAGGTCGTATCGCAGCTGATCGAGGAACTCATCCGGGTCCTCGGTCTCACGCTGCCATTCCAGAAGCTGCCGCAGCCAGCCAAAGTCATCCGGACTGGACTTCCCGCCGACATCTGTCTGCTTGTATCGCCAGTGCGCGGCTACCCCGAATTCTGCGGCGCGGTGCATGTCCCGCGTTCTGATCTGGAGTTCAACAGGCTTGCCCTCCGGGCCGATGACGGTCGTGTGCAGGGACTGATACATGTTGAACTTGGGCATTGCAATGAAGTCCTTGAAGCGGCCCGGCATCGGGCTCCACTTCGCGTGGATGATTCCCAGCACCGCGTAGCAGTCACGGAGGTCCTCGACCAGGACGCGCACCCCGACGAGGTCATAGATGTCGGCGAAGTCACGCCCGCGAACGATCATCTTTTGGTAGACGGAGTAGTAGTGCTTCGGGCGACCGGTCACGATGGCCTTGACCTTGCTCTTGCGCAGGTCCAATTCGATGTCTTCGATGACCGATGTCAGGTACTGGTCACGCGATGGTGCCCGCTGGCCGACCAACCGCACGATCTCCTCGTACATCTTGGGATAGAGGGTTGCGAAAGCTAGGTCCTCCAACTCCCACTTCACGGCGTTCATCCCCAGCCGGTGGGCGAGCGGGGCGTAGATCTCGAGGGTTTCCCTGGCCTTCTTCTGCTGCTTGTCCTCAGGCATCCAGCGAAGGGTCCGCATATTGTGCAGGCGGTCGCAGAGCTTGATGACCAGCACCCTGATGTCGCGCGCCATCGCGACCACCATCTTGCGCACCGTCTCGGATGCCGATGCATCCCCATACGTGACTCGGTCGAGCTTGGTAACGCCATCGACTAGTTGGGCGACCTCGTCGCCGAAGTCCTCGCGCAGAGCATCGAGTGAGTAGCCGGTGTCCTCAACAGTGTCGTGCAGTAGTGCTGCCGCAAGGGTCGGGCCGCTCATCCCGAGGTCCGCAAGAATGGTTGCCACCGCAAGCGGATGGGTTATGTACGCCTCCCCGCTGCGCCGCTTCTGGTCACGGTGCAGGTAGGCAGCCGTCTCATACGCCCGCTCGATCAGTCGCGAGTCGGCCTTCGGGTGATACTTGCGAAGGGTGCGAATCAGTGGATCAAGCTCGGGGAAGGAAGTCCTTGCCCCGGCGAAGGGATTCAATCTCGACCGAAGCCTGCTTCCATCGGGCACAGTTCCGGGCGGAGCGACCGGAGCCAACTCCGTTGCTGGTGGTGCCTCCTTCGCCACGGAACTCCAAGGTTTCGCCGTCGGGAGGGTAAGTGTACGTCGTCAGGAAGTCAGCAGCGCCTGAACCACAACTCCGTGAGACTCCAGGACCGCTCGGCCACCCAAGTCGGCGATCTCCAGGATGAACAGTGCTGCCACGACATCCGCTCCGGTCAGGCGCACCAGTTGGATACAGGCCTCAGCCGTCCCGCCGGTTGCCAGGACGTCATCGATCACCACGATCCGCCTGCCGGGACCGAGTGCATCGCGATGCAACTCCAGGGTCGCCGCTCCGTACTCCAGTTCGTACTCACGTGCGTGGACGAGTCCAGGCAGCTTCCCGGGCTTGCGGGCTGTGACAAAGCCTGCGCCAAGGTGGTGCGCCAAGGCGGCACCGTAGGGGAAGCCGCGAGCTTCGATCCCCACGACTTCATCGATTGGCAGCCCACCTCTGAGGCCCTCAATCGCGTCTGCCAGACCATCGACGGCCGTGCGGAAACTCCTAGCATCAGCCATCAGCCCAGTCAGGTCCTGAAAAACGACCCCCGGCTTTGGCCAATCCCGCACCAGCCGAATCTGATCCCGAAGGATCCGTTCGGCAATCTCCTCCACGCGGCTGCGGGTACTAGCTCTTGCCGCGCCGTGATCGAGGGGCGCGCTTGGGCTGCTGCCTGGTCACGCTGGGCGCCTTCGTGGTCACAACGGGTTGCGCGGACGCAGCCTCCGCCGTGGCGTCCGTCTTCCCCGCACGCTGCGCCTGTGATCGCCGAGCAGCGACGCGACCAGCTAGGGCCTTGGCCTCTGGCTGTGCCTCCTTCATCTGAACCAGGAACGGCGTGGCGATGAAGATCGAAGAGTACGTTCCCGCCGCCATACCGACCCCAAGTGCAACGGCGAGGTCAAGGAGGGTTCCTGCACCCAGCAGGCCAGCCCCGACCACGATGATCGCGATGACCGGAAGCAGGGCCACGATGGACGTGTTGATGCTGCGCACCAGTGTCTGGTTGACGGCCAGATTGGCCGCCTCGGAGTACGTCAGAACCGACTGGCCGCCGATACCGCGGGTGTTCTCCTTGACCTTGTCGAAGACGACGACGGTGTCGTAGAGGGAATAGCCCAAGATCGTCAGCAGGCCGATAACCGTGGCCGGAGTGACCTCCAGGCCGGTTAAGGCGTAGATACCAACCGTGATGACGATGTCGTGGACCAGGGCCACCAGGGCTGCGACCGCCATGCGCCATTCGAAGTAGATCGACAAGAAGATGGACACCAGGAGCAGGAATACGCCCAGGCCCTGAAGTGCCTTCTTCGAGATCTCGGCGCCCCACGTGGGGCCGACGACCTGGACCTTGATTTGGTCCTTGGTCGTGCCACACGCCTCGGCCAAGTCCCCGGCTAGTACCGAACTCTCGGCCGGGGTGAGGGACTCGGTCTGCACGCGGATCGTGCCGCTGGCTGACTCCGTCACGATGGCCTGTGCGCCCGTGGCGGACTCGGCGAGACCGCGAGCGTCCTCAATGGAGCAGGTTGCATTCGGGATGGCGAAATCAGCGCCACCCCGGAATTCGATCCCGAGATTCAGCCCGCGGAAGATGAGCGCTCCCACCGCAACGAGAAGGATGATCCCCGAGACGATGTACCACGTTCGCCGACGACCAACGAAGTCGATCGACGACTGGCCGCTGTAGAGCCGCTGGGCCAGCCCCTGACGCTTCACGACGCCACCTCCTTCGCACCACGGCGCCTAGATTTCTCCACGATGGCGCCAGCCAGGCTGGCCCCACCGACTCGATCCGGGTCCAGTCCCGTCCAGCGGGATCCCCGTTGCATGAACGAGGTTCGGCCGAGTAGGACGACCACGGGGTGAGAGAACCAGAAGGCCACGAGCACGTCGATGACGGTCGTGAGGCCCAAGACGAATGCGAAGCCACGCACACTGCCAACCGAAAGGAAGTACAGCACCAGCGCCGCAAGCAGCGATACGAAGTCAGCGGCAAGCAGCGTGCGCCTGGCGCGGATCCAGCCGCTGTCGCAAGCCTGGCGAAGTGACCGACCCTCGCGAATCTCGTCGCGTATTCGTTCGAAATAGACGATGAACGAGTCCGCCGTGATACCGATGGCCACGATGGCTCCCGCCACGCCTGCCAGGGTCAGGGTGAGCCCGATGGTCTTGCTAAGGATGACAAAGGTGGCGTAGACGATCCCTCCCGCCAGAATGAGCGAGAGAACCGCCACCAGGCCCAGGGCTCGGTAGTAGATCAACAGGTAGACACCGACCAGGGCCAGGCCCAACAGGCCTGCGATGATCCCGGCACGGAGCTGGTCGTTGCCCACCGTGGGCGAGACCGTCGTGATGTCGGCAGCCTCAAGAGTGACCGGCAGGGCGCCGTACTTCAGGATGTTTGCAAGGTCATTCGCCTCGGCAGCCTTGAAGTTGCCCTCGATCTGAGCCTGGCCACCGAGGATTGGCTCGTTGAATCGGGGGGCCGAGGTCACGACCCCGTCCAGGACGATCGCAAAGGCGTTGCATGGCGATGCACCGGCCCCGCAGTCCGGCAGAGCGCTCAGCTTGGTAGAGGCATCGGCGAGAGCTTTGGCACCCTCATTGTCGAACTGAAGGGAGACCACCCATCCGACGCCATTTTGCGGCAGGGCTGCGGTCGCCCCGGTGACATTCGTGCCCTTGATAAAGGCTGGCTCAAGGATGTACTTGGTGCTGCCTGTTGCATCGCAGGTGCCGAGCCACTTGGTCGGATCATCGGGCGACCCACCGGCGTAGACCTTTGGATCGGTGCAGTCAAGGGCGCCGACGGCTTCCTGGAATGCTACATCGTTCTCGTTCGACTGCACTATTTGAGTGACGTCTGTGGACGCCGATGCGTCCGGGCTGGCCGATGCACTCGCACTCGGGCTTGGGGTAGCACTCGGGCTTGCACTGGCACTCGGGCTGGCCGATGCACTCGGGCTTGCACTGGCACTCGGGCTTGCAGCACTCGGGCTGGCCGAAGCACTCGCTGACTCGCTTGGAGTGGCGGTCGCGGAAACCGGACTCAGCAGGGCGTAGACCGGGCGGAAGTCAAGCAAGGCCGTGCGCTGCACCAGGTCGACGACACGGTCCTGGTTGGAGCCGGGCACCGAGACCACGATGGCCGCGCCACTCCCCGATCCCTGAGTCGTGACCTCGGCTTCGGAAACGCCCAGGCCGTCGACTCGCTGACGAAGAATGGAGACCGTCTGGGCCAGTTGCTCGTCGGTGATTGACGCTCCCTCCGTAACCGGCCGGGGGATCAGAATCACCTGAGTCCCACCCTGCAGGTCCAGTCCGAGTCGGATGGAGTTGTTGTTACCGGGGAAGAACGCCCAGACGCTGAGTCCAACAATCAGCACGGCAAGGGCGATCAGGCCACGGCTCGGCTTGGCGCCAGATGGCGGTGCCATGTTTCCCCCTACTCGGAGACGGACGGGCCGTCGGAAGCCGACTCGGCCGGGCCCGGAGGCGTGGCCGGCAGGGATGGCTCCACGACCTTGCCAATCGCTGCGGCCAGCATCTGCACCTCGACCCCTGGCGCAATCGACACGGTTACGTCGTCACCATTGCGGGCAACGACCGTCCCATACATTCCGGCGGTCGTCATGATCTCGGTGCCAGGCCCGACCGATGCGATCAGGGCGGCCTGTTGCTTCTGGCGGTTCTTCGCCGGTCGCATCAGTAACAGGTAGAAGGCAACGGCGAGCAGGATGAGGGGCAGGATGCCGAGCAGGTCCACGATTCTCCAGGCAGGTTTCGGCAGATGATGTGTGCCCGGTAACACTAGTCGGAGAGGTCGAGTTCCGTCTGAGCAGGCATCGTTTGGTCCGCGATCGAGGGGATCATCCCGAGGTGAGCCCATGCTGCAGGCGCGGCAACCCGCCCCCTTGGCGTCCGCACGATCATCCCCAGCCGCACCAGGAATGGCTCGGCAACCGTCTCGATGGTCTCGGGTTCTTCGCCCACCGACACGGCCAGGGTTGACAGGCCCACTGGTCCCCCACCGAAACGACGGATCAGTACGTCCAATACCGCACGATCGATGCGATCCAGCCCAAGTGCGTCGACCTCGTACAGGTGCAGGGCGGCTGCTGCGGATTCCCGGTCGACAACCCCGTTGCCGTGCACCTGGGCCCAGTCTCTCACTCGCCGCAGCAGACGATTCGCGATCCGGGGAGTCCCCCGGCACCGCCCCGCGATCTCCACCGCTCCGTCCTCGCGCAGGTCTACGGCCAGCAGGGTCGCCGAACGGCGCAGGATGATCTCGAGATCAGCCGGGTCATAGAAGTCCAGGTGCGCGGTGAACCCGAATCGATCGCGTAGGGGGCTCGGCAGCATGCCGGCCCGAGTGGTTGCTCCAACCAGCGTGAACGGGGCGATGTCCAGTGGGATGGCGGTGGCGCCGGGCCCCTTGCCCACGACAACGTCGACCCGGAAGTCCTCCATCGCCAGATAGAGCATCTCCTCCGCCGGTCGAGCCGTCCGGTGGATCTCGTCGAGGAACAGCACCTCGCCCGGCTGAAGGCTGGAAAGCACTGCCGCTATGTCACCCGCATGCTGCAGGGCCGGGCCAGAGGTAATGCGCAGTGGCGCACCCAGTTCACTTGCGATGATCCCGGCAAGGGTTGTCTTGCCGAGCCCGGGTGGCCCGCTGAGGAGGACGTGATCGGCCGGCCTGCGCCGCCGCCGCGCGGCTTCTAGAACCAGCCCCAACTGGGACTTGACCCGATCCTGTCCGACGAACTCAGCCAGCATTGTGGGCCGCAGGGCACCCTCGACAGCCGCGTCTCGCGGGTCAGGTTCGGCATCCGTGACCGGATGGGTCACGACCGGTCCAGAGTTCGCAGGGCCGCCTTGAGCAAAGCACCGACATCTGGGTCACCCGATTGCTCCTGCGCCAGGGGCTCCACCGCGGTCGCGGCACGCTCAGCCTCCTTGGCAGACCAGCCCAGCGAGGTCAACCCGGCAACGACCGACGCCTGCCAGCCAGCGGCTACCGCTCCTAGTGGGGCGACCTCTCCTTGTGGCGCGCCAAGTCGGTCCTTCAACTCCAGGACAAGCCGGCCCGCACCCTTGCGGCCAATCCCGGGCACCTTGGTCAGGGTGGCGAGATCCTCCCGGGCCACCGCTGTTCTCAGCTCGTTGGCAGAAAGGGTTGCCAGCAGGCCAAGGGCGAGTCGGGGGCCAATCCCACTGACCGTCTGGACAAGCTCGAAGACGGTCTTGTCATCCGGATCCGTGAAGGCGAACAGGGTCCAGGACTCCTCCCGGATCACCAGCGAGGTCACCAGTTCGACTCGATCGCCGATGGCGAGCGACAGCGCCGTGGCCGGGGTGCAGGAGGCCGAGATCCCGACCCCGCCGAGGTCTACGACAACGCCATCTGTGGTCAGTGCGCTGACCGTCCCGCGGATGAAGGCGATCATCGGGCAGCCAGGGCCCGGTCGATCCGCCGCTGGGCACTTCCACGCCAGACCTGGCAGATCGCGATGGCCACGGCATCGGCTGCATCGGCCGGACGAGGGGCCTCACGTAGGCCGAGCAATCGGGTGATCATGGCGGCCACCTGCGCCTTGTCCGCTCGCCCATTGCCGGTAACGGCCGCCTTGACCTCGGTGGGCGTATGCATGGCGACCGGGATATCACGGCGCCCTGCGATGACGAGGGCCATCGCAGCGGCCTGGGCCGTACCCATCGCGCTTCGCACGTTCTGCTGGCTGAACACCCGTTCAATCGCGATCACCTCTGGCTCGTGCTCGACCACGAGAGCCTCAATCGCGGACTCGACCAGAGCCAGCCTGCGCGAAATCTCCATCTCCGGGCTGGTCCCAATGACACCGATGTGGTGGGCGAGCAGGGTTCTTCCGGGCGCGCCTTCCACCACGGCTACCCCACACCTGGTGAGCCCTGGATCGATGCCGAGCACCCGCATGCCATCCTCCTCGAACCGAACACCTGTTCGATGGTGCAGCCTAGTGCGGGTGGCGACCGCCGTCATTCATGCGACCGGCGCGGCGTACGGATCTGCCGGCCCAATGGGGCCACCGGTCACCTGCTCAAAGCCGGATCGAAGATCCTCGACGAGGTCCGGCAGATCCGGAATCGCCCGATCGTCCGACGAGACGCCGACGAAAGCCGTGCCGTCATACGTCACCATGGTCACGTTGACGGCAGCGCCGATCGTTGCGACGAGCGGGTAGGCAGCGATCATCCGGGCACCGGCGACATAGAGCGGCACGGGTGGTCCAGGCACATTGCTCGTTGTGATGTCGGAGGTCCTGGCTGCTGCGGCCAGCATCGGCACCGGCACGAACCAACTGACCTCAGCCAGTGGGTCCGCCAATCGCAGGGCAGGCTCACCACGCCACCGCTCCACCAGGTCATGGGCGGCCTGCATTCTCTCGACGGCGGTGAGCCCGGTGATCGGGAAGGGGAAGCGCGCGATGCTGACGGAGTTGGATGCCTGCCCCGTCCGGTCCCCAGGGTCGCCACGCAGGCTGATCGGGACATTCACCCGAAGCTCCTCGACGAGGGCGCCGTGTCGTCGGTGGTAGGCATCGAAGCCGCTGCTCACTGCGGCCATGAACGCGTCGTTGATGCTCAGGTCGTGCGCCTTGGCAGCGCCCCGCAGGCCAGCAAAGGGAAGGGAGAACGCGGCGAATCGATAGGTCGTCCCACGGCCGCACATCACCGGCGACAAGGGTTCCTCGGCGACCGAGGTGAACCTGCTGATTGACCCGACCGTTTCCAGGGTTCTGGACCAGGTGCCCACCGGATCAGTGAGCGAACCCTTCGCCAAGCCTGCGATTGATCGGATGCCCCAGTTGACCCGATCGGACGCGGTACGGATGCTGTCCGTCAGGTTGGCGATCGTAATGTCGGCAATGCTGACGTCTTCGCCGTCCGGTGGCGGTGGCGGGGCAGGCTCATCCGGGTTTTGGTCGGGGCCCAGTTCGAAGAGTGACAGGGCGATCATCACCGTTGCCTGACCGTCTGCAATCGAATGATGCAACTTCATGAGGAAGGCTGCGTGACCATCGGGGAGGCCCTCCACGATGGCGGCTTCCCATAGGGGTCGGTTGAGGTCGAAATCGGTCAGGCTCATCCGGCGGGCATCGTCGAGCAGGCCCTGCCAGCCGACATCCTCAGGAAGTCGATAGCGCCGCACGTGAACATCGATATCGAAATCCGGGTCGATGGCCAGCCGAGGTGCCGAAAACCCCAACGCTCCGTAAAGGGGACGCATTCGCAGCGCCGGGACGAAAAGACTCAGCCGCTCGAAGCGCCTGCGCATTCTGGCCCAGTCAGGCGCCTGGTCCAAGATCGCCATCGCGACGACGGTGGACCGCATGGTCGGATCCCCGCTGGCCGTGCGGAAGGCCGCAGCATCCCACCCGCGCAGCTGGGTCCCGACACGTTGATTCATCGTCAGTCGAGAACTGCCATGACATCATCGCTGACGTCGAAGTTCGCGTACACGTTCTGCACGTCGTCGCTCTCCTCGAGTGCTTCGAGGAGACGGAAGACCTTGCGGGCTCCGTCCTCATCGAGGGCCACCGACACGCTCGGCAGGAAGGTTGCCTCCGCAGACTCGTAGTCGTGGCCGCCTTCCTGAACGGCTTTGCGCACGTTGACCAGATCGGTCGCCTCGCACACAACCTCGAACGACTCACCGAGATCGTTGACCTGCTCAGCACCCGCGTCGAGCACGGCCATCAGCAGGTCATCCTCGGTCAAGTCAGCGCCCTTGGGGACGATCACGACGCCCTTGCGACTGAAGAGGTAGGAGACCGAGCCCGGATCGGCCATCGAACCCCCGTTGCGAGTCATCGCGACCCGGACCTCTGAGGCCGCGCGGTTGCGGTTGTCCGTCAGGCATTCAATGAGGACGGCAACTCCGCTCGGACCATAGCCCTCGTACATGATCGTCTGCCAGTCGGCGCCCCCTGCTTCGGCGCCGCTACCCCGCTTGACCGCGCGCTCGATGTTGTCGAGCGGCACCGAACTCTTGCGTGCCTTCTGGATGGCGTCGTAGAGGGTCGGGTTGCCGGCAACATCCCCGCCGCCCTGCCGGGCCGCGACCTCAATATTCTTGATCAGCCGGGCGAACAACTTCCCGCGCCGGGCATCCACAACGGCCTTCTTGTGCTTGGTGGTCGCCCATTTGGAGTGACCGCTCATGCGCGTTGCCTCACAATTCGAACGAAGTAGTCATGGATGCGCGAGTCGCCGGTGAGTTCCGGATGGAACGAGGTGGCGAGTAGCGGCCCCTGCTGGACGGCCACGATGGTACCGGCGCGGGGTCCATCGTCCAGACTCGCTAGCACCTGCACCGATGGACCCACCTGCTCAACCCACGGAGCCCGGATAAATACTGCGCGAAACGGGTCCGCACCGAGGGCGGGTACGTCGAGGTCGATCTCGAAGGAGTCCACCTGTCGGCCAAAGGCATTGCGCCGAACGGTGATGTCCAGCCCGCCTACGGTCTCTTGATCCGGGCGGGCATCCAGAATTTCCCCGGCCAGCATGATCATGCCCGCGCACGAGCCGTAGATCGGCATTCCTGAGCGACGCCGATCACGTAGCGGCTCCATCAGCCCATCCCGAAGAGCCAATTTTGACATCGTGGTGGATTCACCGCCCGGGATGACCAACCCGTCAACCTTTGCCAGATCAGCCTCATCGAGGACGCGGATCGGATCAGCACCCGCGGCCGCGAGCGACCGAAGGTGCTCCCGGACATCACCCTGCAGTGCGAGGACCCCGATGCGCGGGGCCCCGGTCACCAGCCGCGGTCTTCCAGGCGATGGTGAACCGGCAGATCGGCGACGTTGATCCCGACCATGGCCTCGCCGAGGCCCCTCGACACCTTGGCTACGACATCGGGGTTGTTGTAGTGCCGGGTGGCCTGGACGATCGCATCAGCACGCCTGGCCGGATCCCCCGACTTGAAAATGCCGGACCCAACGAAGACACCGTCGGCTCCCAACTGCATCATCATGGCCGCATCAGCCGGAGTGGCAATCCCGCCCGCGGTGAAGAGCACAACGGGCAGTTCACCTGACCGGGCCACTTCGCGCACCAACTCGTAAGGGGCCTGCAGCTCCTTGGCGGCGACATAGAGCTCGTCCTCGGGCAGCGAAGCAAGGCGGGCGATCTCCCGGCGAATGGTGCGCATGTGGGTCACAGCGTTCGACACATCACCGGTGCCAGCCTCACCCTTCGAGCGGATCATCGCCGCACCCTCGGTCAGCCGACGGAGGGCCTCACCGAGATTGGTCGCCCCGCAGACGAAGGGGGCGGTGAACGCCCACTTGTCGATGTGGTTGGCGTAGTCCGCTGGCGTCAGCACCTCTGACTCGTCGATGTAGTCGACGCCCAGCGACTGCAGCACCTGGGCTTCCGCAAAGTGACCGATCCGGGCCTTTGCCATCACCGGGATGGTCACGGCGGCCACGATGCCTTCGATCATGTCCGGGTCGGACATGCGGGCAACCCCGCCCTGGGCACGGATATCCGCAGGCACCCGCTCAAGGGCCATGACGGCAACCGCCCCCGCATCTTCGGCAATCTTCGCCTGTTCGGCGTCTACGACGTCCATGATCACGCCGCCCTTAAGCATCTCGGCCATGCCCCGCTTAACGCGGTCCGTTCCGATCGCCGGCTCCTGGGACATCACTACCTCTTCCATGACTCACGGGTGATCCGCCGCACCGCCTGGGCGCGGGGCCCGCCTCCTCGGCGCGCCTCTGACCTGAATGCTAAGCCCAAATCGCCACATTCGCCTCAGGCCGTCCGCAGCCCCGCGGGACTGGCATCGTCCATCTCCCAGGTGCTCGGCATGGGCGTACGGCCAGCGAGGCGGAACCACCGAACTGCTCGCTGCCTGCGCAGTTGACGGCAGGCACGCACCGCATCGTTCAGGAATCGTCGTGACAACTCCACCCGTCGACATGAGGAGTCGAGTTCATCGAGCAACTCCGCGCCGAGAGGACTCGATCTCGCTTCAGCCGCATCGGCGGCATCGCCGAGGGCAGCGCCCAGTGCTTCGGTCAGCACTGACTCTGCTAGCGCTCGGTCGACGTCGGAGGAGTCATAGGCAGTTCGGGCGACGTGGGCGGCGTCGGCGACAAGCATGCTGCTGGCCGGGTCAAGCACCCCGGACGCGGCGAGTTCCAGTGAGATCGATGACCGCCGAAGGAGATGGGCGTCCAGGGAGAGCCGGGAGGTGTCGATTCGCCGATGCAGCCGGTCCAGTCTTCCGGCAGTACTACTCAGGTACAGACCGAACAGCGCAAGGACCAGAACGACCGGGAGGGCGATCCACGGTCCGCTCATCCGGAGCCTCTCATTCCCAGGCGACCGACAATCTGACCGCGTAGGTCCTCGGTGACCTTCTCGTGGGTGACCGTAACGCTGTCGTAGACCGCGATGACGTCGTCAACCACCGTGTCCCAGTCGAATGCGCGGACTCGCTGCGAACCGCGCGCCACCAACTCGGCGCGGCGGTCCGGGTTCGCCAGCAGGCTGATCGCCGCAGTGGCCAGCCCGGCCTCGTCCTCACTGGGAAACACCGCACCGGCATCGGCGAGGACGCGCCTGAACGCCGGGATATCGGAAGCCAGGACGGGGACCTCGGCCGCCATGGCTTCTATCAGGACAATCCCAAAGGACTCTCCCCCGGTATGCGGAGCGACGTAGGCGTCCACCGAGCGCAGGGCTCGAACCTTGTCAGCGTCCGAGACCCGGCCTAGGAAGACGACCCGGTCCGCAATATCCGCCGGTAGCGAGGAGCGCCGGTCATCGACGTCACCCGGACCGGCCACAACCAGTTGCACATCTGGAATCGCATCAGCGATTGCCGGTAGGGCGCCGAGCAGGACGTCCAGGCCCTTTCGCGGCTCGTCGATCCGGCCGAGGAACAGCAACGATGGGCGTTCAGGATCAATGGCGGCGAGCCGTTCGGTCGAGGCGTAGTCGCGAAGCCGAACCCCATTGGGGATCAGCACGGCATCCCCGCCTACGTGGGCAACCAGGGTTCGACGAGCATCCTCGCTGACCGCAATGCGACCACTGAGTTTCTCCATAGCCGTCTGCGCCACGTAGTAGCCGGCAGAAAGGATCCGCGAACGGGCCGTCGATGAGTGCCAGGTGCCTACCAGGGGCCCATGGGCTGCCCACAGCGCAAGAATTGAAAGTCCCGGCGCCACCGGCTCGTGTACGTGCAGGACATCGAAGTCACCCTCGCGGATCCAGCGGCGGACGTGACGGGCAGCCTTGAAACCGAAGTTCACCTTCGCCACCGATCCGTTATACGGGACGGATACTGGCCGTCCGCCATCCACGACCCAGTCGGGAAGCGAATCAGGATCCTCGGCCGGTGCCAGAACGCTCACCTCATGCTGGTGCTCCCTCAGGGTGAGCGCCAGGTCGTAGACGTGGCTGCGGACCCCGCCGGGTGCATCCCAGGCATAGGGGCAGACCAGGCCGATTCGCACGGACTACTGGCCCTCGGCCGATCGAGCCGCAGTTCGCCGCCGCGAATCGAGGTCTTCGAGCCACACAGGCTGCATCATGTGCCAGTCCTGTGGTCGTTCGGTGATGGACTCCCCCATCCGATCGGCTATTGCCTGGGTCATCTGGCGCACCTGCTGATCACGGGGCACACCGGAGGGAACCTCGATTCGGTCGTACACCCGCCCGTATACGCCCTGGCCCTCGAACCACATGCTCACCGGGTGCAATGGAGCACCGGTCATGATGGCTAGCAGTGCCGGGCCCGCCGGCAATGATGCGGGACGGCCCAGCAAGGACACCTCGATCCCATTACGCGATACGTCCCGGTCACCCAGCAGTGCGACGACCCGGCCCTCCTTGAGACGGCGCGCCAGGCTGCGCAGGACGTCGGCGGCCCCCAGGGGCAGCACCTCCATGCCGAGGGTGCGGCGGTACTCGAGGAATTGCTCGAAGAGCCCCTCGGGCCTGAGACGCTCGGCAACCGTCGTGACGCTGCCGTATCGCAAGGCCGCCCAGGCCCCCGCGTGGTCCCAGTTGGCCATGTGCCCGGGAACCATAATGGCGCCCGTTCCCGTTCGCACCGCCTCGTCCATCACCTCCTTCCCCGCAAGGTCGAAAGTGCCACTGATTCGCTCAGTCGACCAGGAGGGGAGTCGAAATGCCTCGCACCAATAGCGGAGATAACTGCGCACACCCGCCCGACTCAGGGCGCGAAGTTCGGTTCGGCTGGCGTCGGGCCGGATCCTCGCGAGGTTTCTCTGCAGCTGCTGAACGGACGGGCCTTCCCGCCGCCAGATCGCATCAGCTGCCTGGCGGAACAACGCAACGGCCGAGGGCTCAGGCATCCGCCTGACGACCTGCCAGCCGGTGCTGAATGCCCACTCGGTCGTCGCGTCCCGAGCCCGTTCGACCCGAGACCTGTCAACCTCGTTGCCGGTCACGTGCGCAACTGCCGGCGGACGACCACGATGCGCTGCACGATGGTGACGAGCCCGAGGGCACCGATGAGCCACAGGGCTGCGGGCAGCACGTACGGGACGCCGAATCCGGTGAGTAGAAGGGCGAGTAGCACGCCGATGGTCCGCTCAGCACGCTCGGCGATGCCGACATTCGCCGTTGCCCCCACCGCCTCCGCCCGGGCCTTCGCGTAGGAAGTGACCTGACCAGTCACCAAAGCCACCGCCGCCGCCACTGCCGTCCACGGCTGTCCATTCCAAGCACCCCAGGCAATGATGGAGCCGAAGATTGCGCCGTCGGCCACTCGGTCCAACGTGGCGTCCAGGAAGTTGCCCCATGGACCACTCGTGCCCGAAAGTCGCGCCATCGTCCCGTCGATCAGGTCGCTCATCGCGAAGACCGAGATCAGGACGACGCCGAGGATGAATCGACCGGTGGTGAAGCAAGTCACCGCAACAAGAACCGCTCCGACCGTACCTACGATGGTCACGAGGTCGGGTGAGACCCGAAGCCTAAGGAGCAATCGAGCGGGAGGTTCTACGACTCCGCTGGCGAGCCGACGTGCCGCCGGATTGTTGAGCATGGTTCTCCCGCCGCAGAAGGCTCACCGGGCCCCGGGCACAGGGGCGGCGAATAGGAATGCGATGGTATCGGGCCCACCGACCACGTCAGCCGAGAGGAAGTCCATGACACCACGCGATGGCGACATCACGGCGGAGTCAGGTGCGGATCCACGCCTTCGACGCAACGTCGTGCTGGTGGGCCCGGCCGGGTCTGGGAAGACGACCCTCATCGAGCACCTGCTCCACGAAGCCGGGGTTCTTGATCGGGTCGGTCGGGTCGAGGACGGCACGACGGCCTGTGATCGACACCCGCTGGGCATCCGCCTGCGACACACAGTCGAGGTGTCGATCGCCACGCTGAGTCATGGTGAGTCCTTCATCACTCTCATCGACACGCCCGGGGACGAGAGCCTCGAGGGAGGTCAGCGGGCCGGCCTGCGCGCTGCTGACGGCGCCCTTTTCGTCTTCTCGGCCGTTGACGGGATCGATCTGCGATCACGTCAACTCTGGAGCGAATGCGAGGCCCTGGGAGTGCCGCGGGCCATCGTGATAACCCACCTGGACGAAGTGGGGGCGGACTTCGACGAGTCCATTGCGGTCTGTCAACGTGCGCTCGGCGACGGCATCGAGCCGATACACCTGCCCATCCATGGCGATGATGGGCAGATCATCGGCTTCATCGACCTGCTCACCGCCCGCATCCGTTACTGGGGAGCCGACGGATTCGCCCAAGCCGAGGGTGAGACCCGCCATTGGGAGCTGATCGGACCAGCACACCTCGACCTCGTGGAGGCGATCGCGTCAGCCTCGCCTGACGGCAGCCTGATGAACCAGGTCATCGCAGGTGAGCAGCCAGACGCCACCTCCGTCCAGGAAGCCCTGCACCAGGGCCTGGCCAGCGGTCACCTGCACCCGATCCTGGGCCACGCCATCCATCCGGTGAGCATTGGTAGTTCGATACTGCTGGATCTCATCGCCGAAGGCTTCCCGTCCCCACTGGACCGGTCATCTCCCCTGGTCAGCGCGGAGAGCGGGGTCCCCCGCTCCCCCTTGCTAGCCGACCCGAAGGGCCCCCTCTGCGCAGAGGTCATTCAGGCTGGTCTTCTGCCCCATGACGCTTCGATCGTGCGTGTCTTCTCGGGAATTCTGGAGGCACCTGTCACTGGCCATGCTGAACTGCCCGCCTTGGCCGGCAGCGTCACAGCAATAGCGGATCTCACCCAGCCGGCCACTGGGCAGACCATCTCGTCTCGCCAGGATCCGCTCCTGCTGGAGGGCTGGCAACTTCCCGAGCCGACCCTGGCGATCAGCGTGCATGAACTCTCGCCGAATACCGACCTGGCCCTAGCGCTGCAGTCCGTGGTCCGCGTTGATCCAACCGTCCGCATTGGCCAACCGTTGGCGGATGGGGGGGTGATTGTGTGGTGCTGCGGGCAGGTTCACGCCGACCTCGTCATGGATCGCCTCCAGCGGGTGCTCGGGCGTTCAGCTGAGGCACGATCGGTGCGACTGGGCTTTCTCGAGACTTTTCGTGCGTCTGCGGTTGGGTTGGGCTCGGTCGAGCTGGCGCCTGGCGTGGTTCGCTGCAAGATCGAGGTGCAGCCATCCCCGGGCCATGGACTTGGGTTTGCCGACCGGACGGTCCCGGGCACCGTCCCGGCCAACACCCTCTCGGCGATTGAGGCAGCGGTGCGCCAGCGTGCTTCAGACGGGCTGCGCGCCGGCTATCCGCTGACGGACGTCGAGGTGCGCCTCACCGCGTGCAGTCTGGCCGACCGGGTGGACCTAGCAGCCGTTGTCTTATCCCTGGCCCTGGAAGATGCTGCCGCCAGGACGACGATCGACATCCTTGAGCCAATGCTGACCGTGACAGTCGACGTGCCCGACGAGTACCTCGAGGATGTCGTCCGCGACCTTGCCCACCGACGTGCCCGGGTGCTGCAGAAAGAGTCAACTCACGGGTCCTGTCGCGTTACCGCCCGCGTACCCGAAATCGAAGCCAGCCGCTACTCAATCGAATTGCGCTCGCTCACCGGTGCCACCGCCCACCTGCACCGGGAGGCGGCGGGATATGCGCCTATGCCCGAACGGGCCGCCTCGCGTGTGGTCGGCTAGGTCAGGCTTCCCGCCACGGCCCAGCAGGTCGTCCAGTGTTGGACCCTACGAGCTCGGCGCCGGGCGAACCGGCGAAGCGAATCGCCCAACGCTGATCGGTAAGCGGCCGGTACCGATGCTCCGCTCCCTGGATCACCAGGACGTCCCCGGCTTCGACCAGCACGCTGACGGCTCCCTGCTCCGTCCAGAACTCCATCAGACCCTGCCCGTCGAGTACCGAGTGCACCTCATCGGCACCATTAACGTGCCAGGAGCCCATCCCTGAGTCAGCCGAACCGGGAGCCGGGGGCTCGGCGGTCATGACCACGCGCACGCCTCTCGCTGCGGGTTCCAGGACCAGTTCCAGGATCGCCGGATCCACTGCACCGGACGAGTCAATGGCCCTGAGCACCTGAACTCCTGCCGCACGCAAACGCAGGCGTCCTTCAGCCTCATCGCAACCCAGGTATCGCGCCATGGTCATCCCCTCGTCGTCGCCTCGGGCCCGCCGACGTCAGCAGACCCGTCCATCGGCCAGGCATCCGCGAGCATCGCGCGGGTATCCGCCAGCAACTGCGGCATCGTCTTGGTAGCACCGATCACCGGCAGGAAGTTCGTGTCCCCACCCCAGCGCGGGACGACGTGCTGGTGAAGGTGTCCGGCGATCCCGGCGCCGGCCACCGACCCCTGGTTCATGCCGATATTGAATCCATGGGCGCCAGCGGTACTCCGTAGGACAGTCATCGACCGTTGCGTCAGCAGACCCACCTCGGCGACTTCCGCCGCGGTCAACTCCGCGTAGTCGGGGACATGCCGATACGGGCAGATGAGAACGTGGCCCGCGTTGTACGGGTACAGATTGAGGACAACGTAGGAAAGTTCGCCCCGGGCAACGACGAGGCTCTCCGGCGGGTCCATTTCCGGGGCAACGCAGAACGGGCAATCCGCTCCGGCCTCGGTGTGCGAGGGCTTGCCCTCGCCCTTCAGGTACAGCATTCGGTGGGGCGTCCACAGGCGATCCCAGGCGTCCGTCACATCAGACCTGGATCCGGGCCTCGATCGCGCTCACGATCTCGGCGACTGCCTCGTCGACGCGGATACCGTTCTTCTGCGTCCCATCCCGATAGCGGAAGGACACAGCGTTGGCGCCGACGTCCTCGTCACCAGCCAGCAGCATGAAGGGCACCTTCTGCTTCTGGGCGTTGCGGATCTTCTTCTGCATCCGGTCATCAGACCTGTCGACCTCGACTCGCACCCCACGGGCGCGAAGCCCGTCGGCCACAGCCTCGAGATAGGGAATGTGCGCATCGGTGATCGGGATGGCGACGACCTGTACCGGTGCCAGCCAAGGGGGGAAGGCGCCGGCGTAGTGCTCCAACAGAACGGCGAAGAAGCGCTCGATGGACCCGAAGAGCGCCCGGTGAATCATGATGGGCCGCTGGCGCGAACCGTCGGCGGATTGGTACTCCAGGTCGAATCTCTGCGGCAACTGGAAGTCCAACTGGATAGTGGACATCTGCCAGGTTCGGCCGATGGCATCCTTTGCCTGAACGGAGATCTTCGGTCCGTAGAAGGCGGCCCCACCCTCATCAAGAACGAGTTCTAGGCCCTGCTTCTCGGCGACGGCTCGAAGGGTCTCTGTCGCCTCCGCCCAATCCTCGTCAGTTCCGACGCTCTTGGCCGGATCACGAGTCGACAGCTCGAGGTAGAAGTCATCGAGTCCGTAGTCGCGAAGCAGGTCCAGGACGAATGTCAGCAGGCTGTCCAACTCGCCGGCCATCTGCTCCCGGGTGCAGTAGATGTGGGCGTCGTCCTGGGTGAACCCGCGCGCCCTGGTCATGCCCTGCACGACCCCGGACTTCTCGTATCGGTAGACGGTGCCGAATTCGAACAATCGCAGGGGTAGTTCGCGGTAGGAGCGCCCGCGAGCGGCGAAGATCAAATTGTGCATCGGGCAGTTCATCGGCTTGAGGTAGTAATCGGTTCCCTGCCGACGGACATTGCCCTCGGCGTCGATATCAGCATCGAGGTGCATGGGTGGGTACATACCCTCCGAGTACCAGTCGAGGTGACCGGACTGCTCGAATAGCGCTGCCTTGGTGATGTGCGGGGAGTTCACAAACGAGTAACCCGAGTCCTCATGGCGCCTGCGGGAGTAGTCCTCCATGACCCGGCGAACCACCCCGCCCTTGGGGTGAAAGACCGCTAGGCCGGAGCCGATCTGCTCGGGAAACGAGAAGAGATCCAGTTCGGCACCGAGTCGCCTATGGTCTCGACGCTCAGCCTCCTCGAGGAAGGTCAGGTACGCCCTGAGCCCGTCCTTTGACGGCCAGGCCGTGCCGTAGATGCGCTGCAACTGCTCGTTGGCCTGGTCACCGAGCCAGTAGGCGGCCGACGTGCGCATGAGCGCGAAGGCATTCGGCGGGATGTACCGAGTGTCAGGGACGTGCGGCCCCCGGCACAGGTCACCCCAACAGCGCTCCCCGGATTTTGCATCGATGTTGTCGTAGACGGTCAGCTCAGCGCCACCGACCTCCATGACTTCGGCTCCCCCGGAGCTGCCGATAAGACGCAGCTTGTACGGCTCGGTCGTGAGCTCGGAGACTGCCTGGTCTTCGGACACGACCCGACGCACGAAGCGCTGACCGGACTTGACGATTGCGACCATGCGCTTCTCCAAGGCCGCTAGGTCGTCCGGGGTGAAGGGCGTTTCGACGTCAAAGTCGTAATAGAAGCCGTCCTTGATCGGCGGTCCGATGCCGAGCTTGGCGTCCGGGAAGGTGTCCTGGACGGCCTGAGCAAGGACGTGAGCGGTCGAGTGACGGAGCACCGCGAGGCCCTCGGGCGACTCGACCGAGACCCCCTCAACTACATCGTCGTCCGAGACTGAAGTCGCCAGGTCGCACAGGGCACCGTTTACGCGGGCCACGACGATCGACCGGTCGCCACCCACCTTGTCAAAGGCGGTCATCGACACCGGATATCTCCTCGTC
>JAULZL010000488.1:0-4697 GCA_032117355.1 Candidatus Nanopelagicales bacterium | reverse complement strand
GCGACCCGAGAGGCGGCCGACAATCCCGCCCACGGTGAGCATGGCGGCCACCGCTAGGCCGACCGCAAGGAACAGCGGAACAGTGGTGGAAGCGCCGGGCGACACGAAGAACAGGTACGGCAGGACAACGACGATCGCGCCGATCGCGAACGCAACGAAACTGGACAGGGCCACCTTCACCGGTGAGCCGAGCTCGTCCGGATCCAAGCCCAATTCCTCGCGGGCCAGGGTGTCCAGTGCGGTGGCTCGGTTCGACATGATCTGCGCGGCGGTTGCCGCGGCGATATCCCGGCTGAGGCCCTTCGCACGGTAGATGAGCTCGAGTTCCCGCTGCTCCTCCTCCGGCTTGTTGTCGAGTTCCTCTGCCTCCAGCATGATCTCTCGCTGGAAGAGGTCGCGCTGGCTGGCGACGCTGACGTATTCACCCGCCGCCATGGAGAAGGCACCGGCAAGTAGGCCGGCGACGCCGGCGAACAGGATGGTCCGGTTGTCGGGGGAGGCCCCGGCGAATCCCATGACCAGGGCGGTGTTGGAGACCAGGCCGTCGCTGATGCCGAAGACTGCCGCGCGCGTGGCGCCGGATCGGTCAACTCGGTGCCAGGACTCGCCCTTGCCTGACTTGCCCTGCCTACTGCGGTCTCCTGCGGAGGAGGGCTGTGGATCGCTGGCCGACTCGGCCATCATCGAGCGAAAGATCTCGGCGTGGGCGCGCTCGTCGGCGGCCATGGAGGCTGGCGCGGCCGGTTCGTCGTCGTACATGCTCTGCGCGGCATTCTCCGTGCGCTCCAGCTCGGCGAGAACGCCGACGAATCCCGCGGCACGCGCCCGCGCAACCAGGCTCGCATCGCTGGCGTTGAGGGCGGTGGGGGCCTCCGGTACGTCGATCCCCGCCGCGGCCAGTTCGGCAACCCAATGCTTGGCATGGGCATCCTCGATGTCCGCCAGCTCAAGGAGTGCCTGCCGTCGATCGCCGTCTGCAGCGTCCGCCAGGGCTCGGTACAGCAGCGAAGCATTGCGCTCGTCTTGCAGATAGCGAAGGAATCGACGAGGGTCCGATGCTGAGGGAGCCATGTCGGTCAGCCCGAGCCTTCAGTGTTGCCGGCGTCCGCCGAACCCGGGTCGTGGAGGCGGTACTTCTCAATTGCCTCGGCGAGGCGGCCTCGATCGAAGGAACCCTGCTTGGCGAGCATGGTCAGCGCCTGAACGGTGATCGACTCGGCGTCGACGAGGAAGTGGCGGCGAAGGGCGCCTCGGGTGTCGGACATCCCCCAGCCGTCGGTACCCAGCGAGACGAAGTCCTGCGGCACCCAGTCGCGAATCTGGTCCTGCACCGCACGCATCCAGTCCGAGACGGCGATCACCGGGCCGGGGCGGCCCTGAAGGCGAGTCGTGACGTAAGGGATCTGCTGCTCGGCGTCGGGGTTGAGCAGGTTGTGTCGGTCGCAGGCCAGGCCGTCGCGCCTCAGCTCATTCCACGAGGTCACCGACCAGACGTCCGCATCGACGCCCCAGTCCTCGCGCAGAATCTCCTGGGCCCGAAGTGCCCAGTTGACCCCTACCCCACTGGCGAGCAGCTGGGCCTTGGAGCCGGCCCCGGATCCCTCGCTGACCAGGTGCATCCCGCGCAGAATGCCGTCCACGTCCACGCCATCGGGCTCAGCCGGCTGCGGATAGGGCTCGTTGTAGACGGTGAGGTAGTAGAAGACGTTCTCCGGGGCCTCGCCATACATTCGGCGGAGGCCGTCCTTGAAGATATGGCCCAGTTCGTAGCCGAATGCCGGGTCGTAGGCGACGACCCCGGGATTGGTGGCAGCGAGCAGCAGCGAGTGGCCGTCCTGATGCTGTAGGCCTTCGCCATTCAGGGTGGTTCGGCCAGCCGTGGCGCCGAGGACGAAACCGCGGGCCATTTGATCCATCGCGGCCCAGAACGAGTCGCCCGTCCGCTGGAAGCCGAACATCGAGTAGAAGATGTAGATCGGGATCATCGGCTCGCCCTGGGTGGCGTAGCTCGTGCCGACGGCAGTGAAGGACGCCACGGAACCGGCCTCGTTGATGCCCTCGTGCAGGATCTGGCCGGTCTCGGACTCCTTGTACGACAGCATCAGGTCGCGGTCGACGGAGATGTACTGCTGGCCGTGCGGGGAGTAGATCTTCGCCGTCGGGAACAGGGAGTCCATGCCGAAGGTTCGCGCTTCGTCCGGGATGATCGGGACGAAACGACGGCCCAGGTGCTCGTCCTTCATCAGGTCTTTGAGTAGGCGGACGAACGCCATCGTGGTGGCGATCGGCTGCTTGCCGGAGCCGCGTCGAACAGCCTCGTATGCGTCGTCCGCGGGCTGGGGCAGCGGCCGACTCGGCACCCGGCGGGTAGGCAGCGACCCACCGAGCTTGCGGCGGGTCTGCATGAGGTACTCGACGGCCTCGTCGTCCTTGCCGGGGTGGTAATACGGCGGCAGGTACGGATCCATCTTGCTGTCGGGGATCGGGATCTGGAGCAGGTCGCGGAAGCCGAGGAGGTCCTCAAGGGACAGCTTCTTCATCTGGTGGGTGGCATTGCGGCCCTCGAAGTGCGAGCCCAGGGTCCAGCCCTTGATGGTCTTGGCCAGGATCACCGTCGGCTGGCCCTTGACCTGCATCGCGGCGTCGTAGGCGGCGTACATCTTGCGGTAGTCGTGACCACCGCGCTTCAGGGCCCAGATCTCCTCGTCGGACCAGGACTCCACCAACTTGGCAGTCCGTGGATCCCGGCCGAAGAAGTTGGCGCGCACGAATGCGCCGTCCTCGGACTTGTAGGTCTGGAAGTCCCCATCCGGGGTCTTGTTCATCAGATTGACGAGGGCACCGTCCCGGTCGCCTGCAAGAAGTTCATCCCACCTGCGGCCCCACACGACCTTGATGACGTTCCAGCCCGCCCCGCGGAAGAGGCTCTCGAGTTCCTGGATGATCTTGCCGTTGCCGCGAACCGGGCCATCAAGCCGCTGAAGGTTGCAGTTGACCACGAAGATCAGGTTGTCGAGCTCCTCGCGGGCGGCCAGGCTCAGCGCGCCAACCGACTCAACCTCGTCCGTCTCGCCGTCGCCGAGGAATGCCCACACCTTCTGCTCGGAAGCGTCCTTGATTCCGCGATGGGTGAGGTACTTGTTGAACCGGGCCTGGTAGATCGCGTTGAGCGGGCCCAGGCCCATCGACACTGTCGGGAACTGCCAGAACCACGGCATCAGCCGCGGGTGCGGGTAGGACGGCAGCCCGCCGCCGGGCGTGGAGGCCTCCTGGCGGAAGCTGTCGAGTTGGGCCTCGGTGAGGCGGCCCTCGAGGAAGGCGCGGGCGTAGGCGCCGGGCGAGGCATGGCCCTGGAAGTAGATCTGGTCGCCCCCGCTGGAGTGGTCGGGACCGCGGAAGAAGTGGTTGAAGCCCACTTCGTAGAGGGTTGCCGAGGATGCGTAGCTCGAGATGTGTCCGCCGACGGCGATCCCTGGCCGCTGGGCGCGGTGCACCATGATCGCGGCATTCCAGCGAATGATCCGACGGATCCGCTTCTCGATGTCCTCGTCCCCGGGGAACCACGGCTCTCGCTCGGGGGAAATGGTGTTGATGTAGTCCGTGCTTCGCAGGCTCGGGACGCCCACATTCCGCTCGGCAGCGCGGCGCAGCAGCGACAGCATGATGTAGCGGGCGCGGTAGTTGCCGGAGTACTCGACGAGGTTGTCGAAGGACTCGATCCACTCGCTGGTCTCATCGGGATCGACGTCGACGTACTGCGTCGGCAGCCCACCGGCGAGGAGGGAATTGCGGTCGTTTCCGGGGGTCACGGGTGGAACCCTTCGATCGGCCGGCTTCCGGGATCGCCGGGCAGCCGGGTGGCACGGCGGTCTGCCCTATCCTTCCCCATCCGGCGATCGATGTCGTGAGGCGGGGGAGAATCCGACCAGTTCGGGGATGTCCCTTGCCAAGAGGCGCCTTGTCCGGTGGACTTAGGCCAGTTGCGTTCGGGATCGTCCGAACCTGAGGGATGGGAGAGTTGGTGACCGCCGCAGCGGACCAAGACAAGGGCGGGCAGCGAGCCCAGCGTCTTGGCGTCGAACCGAGCATGACCGTCCAGGAGATCGGGTTCGACGACGACGTCGACCAGGCCCTGCGCGATGAGATCGAGGCGCACATTGGCAGCGAACTCGTGGACGAGGACTACGACGACGTTGTCGACGTTGTCCTCATGTGGTGGCGAGACGACGACGGTGACCTTGTCGACGGCCTGGTCGATGCACTCGTCCCGCTCGCCGACCAGGGGGTCATCTGGCTCATGACACCCAAGCCGGGCCGCGAGGGCCACATTGAGGCTGAGGACATCGCGGATGCAGCCCCCACCGCGGGGCTTCAGCAGACCAGCACGATCAGTGCCGGGCAGAATTGGCAGGGGACGAGACTGGTAGCCCGTCGAGCCAAGCGCTGAGGCATGCAGCAGAATGCGGTGCGGCCACGAGGGGTGGCCGCTCAGAGCATTCGCCCGGAGGACTGACATGGCCATTGAGCCCGGCACCATCGCACCCGACTTCACCCTGCCCAGCCACAATGGCGAGAAGGTCACCCTCGCGGACTACCGCGGCAAGAAGAACGTTGTCCTCATGTTCTATCCCTTCGCCTTCACCGGCACCTGCACCGGAGAACTGTGCGCCATCCGGGATGAGTACGTCGACTTCGCA
>JAULZL010000487.1:0-1673 GCA_032117355.1 Candidatus Nanopelagicales bacterium | reverse complement strand
AGGGTGCCGGAGGCGGCGTCGAGGAGGTCGGCGTGTTGGAAGACGAGCATGGCGGTTCGTGTCGTTCGTCGGGCCCGAGCAGAAGACGACACAGGCCTTCGCGTCATGATGCCATGGTCGGCATGGCCTGCAGCAGGCGCGCAGGTCGCCCGCCCCTGCATTTGCCGATGGACTTGTCCGTTGGCACACGGTCTGATATTCAAAAAAAGAATATCTGTTATCGGCTTCGATCTATTGCGGAATCGTGACGGAATCCGAAGAATCAAGGTGAAGAGAGCGGCGCCAGACGCCGAACGAGACAAGTGACAGAGGCGCAGATGCTTCTGCAATCGAGGAGACAGCCATGTGGGGCTTTGCACCAGGCGCGGGGATCGCCCGCCTGACGCGACGTCAACTTGCGGCAACTGGATGTCGGCGGGACGCTCGATGAAGCCGCCGAACCTCCTGTTCTTCATGTCCGACAACCATGCACGGGGCATGATGGGCTGCTCGGGTCACCCCCGGGTCCGCACACCTGTGCTCGACTCGATCGCCGCCAACGGCACCCGCTATTCGAGCGCCTACACCGCGAGTCCCTTGTGCTGTCCGGCACGGGCATCCCTGGCCACCGGGCGTTTCCCCCATGAGACCGGGTACTGGGACAACGCCATCGTCTACGACGGGCGTGTACCCACCTGGATGCACCGCCTGCGCGAGGCTGGTGCGGACGTCGCGTCAGTGGGGAAACTGCACTTCCGTTCTACCGAGGACGACAACGGCTTCACCGAGGAATTGGCGCCGATGCACATCCTGGGAGGCAAGGGTGGCGTCAGCATGCTCCTGCGCTGGTCCGACGAGGAGCCCGTCAACCGCGGCCAGTGGGAGCTCTACATGGAGCAGTCCGGTGTCGGCACCACGCATTACCAGGACTACGACCGGGAGATCTCCCGTCTGGCGATCGACTGGTTGCACCAAAGGACAGGCGGATCGGATCGGCCCTGGGCACTGTTCGTGTCCTACGTCAGTTCTCACCCTCCCTTCACGGTGCCGCACGAGCTGCTGGACATGTACCCCGCGAAGGACATGCCACTGCCGCCGAGTTTCGCCCCCGAGGATCGCCCCGAACACCCATCGCTGGCGCACCTGCGACGGATCATGGGCTTCAAGGCGATGACCGATCCCGGCGTCTTGCAGCACATCGCCGCCTGCTACGCGGCGCTCGTCACACACCTGGATCATCAGATCGGAACGGTGCTGAACGCCGCAGGAACATTGGGATTGCTGCAGGACACCCGAATCGTCTACACGAGCGATCACGGCGAGGCCCTCGGGGCCCACGGTCTCTTCGGAAAGGCCAACCTGCTGGAGCCCTCTGCAGGCGTGCCTCTGCTGATGAGTGGTCCAGGCGTTCGTCGTGGTCATGTCGACCATCGCCCGGTTTCGCACGTCGACCTGTATCCCACGATCGTCAGCGGCATGGGTCTCGAGTTGTCAGCACATGAAGCGACCTTGCCGGGTCGGTCGCTGCTGGACGGGGACGGGCAAGCAAGCCCCGTCTTCGCCGAGTACCACGCCGCGGGCTCCCGGCGGGGTGGCTTCATGCTGCGAGTAGCCAATCTGAAGCTCATCCATTACGTGGACGAGCCATCGCAGTTGTTCGATCTTGCCAAGGATCCGGACGAAACCGTCGACCT
>JAULZL010000486.1:0-4866 GCA_032117355.1 Candidatus Nanopelagicales bacterium | reverse complement strand
GCCCGAGATCGCACTGTTCGCTCCAACCCTCGGCGGAGCGGCACCATCGCAGAGCCGTGACCCAGCAAAGGCAACTCGGGCATTCCACGAGGCTGTCGTTGAGGCAATGCTCCGCAACCCGGATGCAATCCGCTCCGCGCTCACCCAGGTGCCGCAAACAAATGAGGTCGGCCGATCGCGCTTGCTCCGAATCGCCCTCAGCCGATTGCAGGGCGATGTTCGGCTATGTGAGTTCGGTGCATCCGCTGGGCTGAACCTCCGGGCGGACCACCTGCCAGCAGACTCATCCCTGGAGGCCGGGCCGATGCCACGCATCATCGAGCGACTCGGCTGCGACCTCAACCCGATTGATCCGACGACCACCGAGGGTCGCGCACGCCTCACGAGTTACGTCTGGATGGACGACGTCGATCGATTCGAGCGACTTCGCGAAGCACTCCGGATCGCCGCTGAGATACCAGCGACCGTCATCAAGAAGGACGCCGCGGAATTTGTCGAAGGCCTCGAACTGCAAGCGGGCAGCACGTTGCTTCTGTGGCATACCTCGATGTGGGTGTACCTGTCGGCGCCGAACCGCGACTGCATCTTGATGCAGATCGAACGACTCGGCGCAACCGCCAGCCCCCGCAGCCCGCTGTGGCACGTGGCCTGGGAACCGACCCCCGACGACCGTAATCATGATGAACTCACAGTGCAGGTTTGGGACGGATCCGCGCGGTCAGGCACCATCCAAGCACTTGCACGAGGCACGACTCATGGTCGCGAGATCACCCTGCTGCCCGCCGAATCAGCAACGGGATCGGGACCGGCCACGAGCCACTAGTCGATCTTGCAGATTCGGTAGATCAGTCCACGTGGGTCAATGGCGTCAGACTCCCCACCGCTCTTCCAGTACTCGAAGTGCAGGTGGACGGCCCCCGGCGAGCCGGTATCCCCCATCGTTCCGATGACATCTCCGGCGCGGACCCTCTGGCCACCCTTGATGTAGACCTCGTCCATATGGCCGTAGTAGAACTTGCTCCCGCTCACCCCTCGCATCACGATCTGGAGGGCACCGTTGTCCTGCTTCTTGGTGCGATCGATGCGGCCGTCCTCAACGGCGTAGATCGGCAGTCCACGATCCCCACCCAGGTCGATACCGAGGTGCTTGCGGCTCCCGCGATCCGCACCGAAACCGTCACCGACCCAGAAGTCCTTGGTCGGGCACACCATGCCGTCAACCCGATCCGGGCCGTCCTGCTGCTGCTTGCCCTTGGCGTTCTTTCCTGCCACTCCCCCACCCTGATGGGTGTCCTCGGCAAGCGCTGCGGGCGTAAGAGCCAACTGGGCCCCAAGAACAAGGACGGAGACAGTCAGAGCCCGTGCGGTCAAACGTCTTGTCGAACAACGCATAAAGGGACGTTACCGGAGGACGTCACGACAGGCGAATGGGGCGTACTCCCACAATCACCATGCTGCCGTCGATGGGCCGACACACGTTCGACAGGTCGCACCAGCGCGTTGCACCCTCAGGCGCGTCGATCAACTCGGTTGAGTCGGCGTAGGCAAGCCAGAACGGTGAGCCGTCCCGGGTGAACTCGCAGATAACCGTGCCATCAGGATCTCGGCACGAGCGGAAGGTCGCGCCAACCAGCCAATCGTGGGTCATTCTCCAGGCGCGACCAGAGGCTGTGGAGGTCGGCGTCAGCTGAATCCCGTACTGCCCGTAGTACTGAGGAGTCCAGGCGAACCAGTGCGTCTCCTCGATGCCGAGCCTGACGGCGTCGATGAAGGTGCGTGAGAGCCAGCCGGCAGACTCCTCCTCGCTCATATCGCGATGCGGCTTCGGGCCGGGTCCAGCCAGGCCGTAGTTGAGTTCGGTGTTGTAGATCGGCTTGACGGGCGCATTCGCGATCGCAAGGTACGCCTTGTACTGCGCGACGAAATCCGCAACGTCGCTCGGTGTGCCGTCAGCATCGGGGTAGGCGTGAACGGCGAACCCGTCCAACGGCCAGCCACGCTTGCCGAGTTCGCGAAGGTACGCGGGGAAGAATCGGTAGATGGAGTTCTCGGTACGAGTCGTCGCGCTCGCAGACAGCGTCAGCGACGATGCACCGTGGCCCTGAACGGCGTCGTAGACAACCTTGGTCATCACGGCCATCTGCGCGGGGCTGCCCTGCCAGAAGGTCTGCAGATTTGCCTCATTCCAGGTCTCGTAGGCCCAGATCCGATCGCCGTAGCGCTTGACGACGGCATTCACGTACCGATCGAAGTGAGCCAGGCCATCAGCGGTAAACGGCCCGGGAGCACCTTTACCCCAACTCTCATCGGGGGAATTGGGATTTGCCGATGCCCATGCCGGGACGGGCCCAAGCACGAGCAGCACCTTCTTGCCCTGCTGCTCCGCGGTGCGCACCGCGTAGTCGAGGGGGGCCCAGGTGAACTTGCCCGGCGACGGCTCGACGTCCTTCCACAGCACGCCTGAGTCCCAGAGCCGCAAGGTGCGGTACGGCACGTTGGGCGTGCTGTTCCAGGCGGGTGGGGCGAGCAGGCCGAAAAGATCCTCGGTGACCAGCCTGCCGGAAGCATCGGAGCCGTCGGTGGTCGGCAGCGCCGGCACATCCGTCGTCGCGATCGTGAGGACGGCATCGGGCGCCTCGGCCGTGAAGTGATCGACCCAGGGCTCGAGGAGCGCCTTCTCGACTCGATTGACCGAGAGTCGATGACGGGTGGACGTGGCGATGATGGCAGCCGCTGTTCGGGCCTTCAGCGGCTCGGGCACCACGTCGATCAGGCAGGTGGACAAGCCTGAGTTGGCGCAGACCTTCGTCACTCGACTCGCAAGAGCGGAGGAGAGCATGGCGTGGGACGCACCCCAGCGGACGGAGGGCAGGGTGACGGCGGTGTCGGCCGATGGCTGGGCACCGTCCGGCGATGCCTGGCTGGCAATGGAACCAATCAAGGGGGTATCACCAAGGTCGCCTATATATAGGGATCGCTGCGGGGCAGTCCAGCTGTAGGCGCCCGCGGCCCAGGCGGCCGGGGCGGGGATGACGGGGACCAGCCGGATGGCTGACGCGTCTGTGGTCGTCCTAGTACCGAAGTCGATCGCCCACTGACCACCCCGGATCCGGCAGTCCGGCCCGGTCACCTTCGGGCGCACCGTGGCCATCGCGATCAGGGCGCGCTGCTGGGCGCTGCACCCGCGGCCATCACGCCAGGACGGCGCAGAGTTCGCGAAGGTCGCCGTCGTGAAGCCCTGGGTCATCTTGGGCAGCACGGGGATGTCGTTGAGCAACTGCTGGGCCGAGCCGGTTACGTTCGTCGGCGCTGCTGACGCTGCTGATGCCGACGCTGGTGATGCCGAGTGGACTGCGCCAGCGACGGCTATCGCCATCAAAACCGCGACGGCAGGCCCGCGGCGATTCACGACACGGCCTTAGCGACCACGACCCCGCGAGTCGGAGTGATCCGAACCGCGACCACCGTCTCCGCGGCCACCGCCATGACCTCGGCCATCTCCGCGGTTCTCCTCTGAGTTATCGTCCTCAGCGACGCTGTCGTCCGAACCGTCATCGTCGGCGCTGTCATCGTCCGCACTGCCCTCGTCCGAACTGTCATCCTCGGGATCGCCTGCGACGGGCGGAGCCGCCGGGTTGGGCGCCCCGGGATTGGGAATCGTCGGCGCCGCGGGGTCGTCCCCGGCCGGATCGGCAACCGTGCCCGGATCAACAGGGGGATTCGCAGGTACCGCGGCAGGCGGCTTGGCGGGCTCCAGGGTCTTGTCGGGCCCATCGACGTCGACGACCGGGTCGCCCGGGCCACTTTGAACCGTCCAATCGAAAATGATGCCGCTCGCGATATCCACGAAGCCGACCACGACCGAACCATCCGATCGCTTCACCCTGACCGCCCACGCCTTGAATCCATCACGGGTGGTCTTCACGGTCGACAAGACGGTGCCCGGGACCTTCTTGGTCACCTTGGCCTCGGCGCCCTTGGCGGGGACAACCGTCCGAGCCGCGAGCGCGGGGCTAGCGCCCCCGAACAGCAGCGCGCCAGCGAGGCCTACACCGACCAGACCCACGACTCGCCTACGACCTGAAAGCATCATCTTCGGCCTCCTCGGCACGACCCCGATGACCAAACAGTACCTCGTCATGAACGGTCTACATTCACCCTTGCATGTGAGCGGACGCGGGCGAGCTCGGGTTTCCCTCGCGCGCCCGGCCTTCCTCACGCCCGATTCGCCCATAGAGTCCCGTGACATGGCAACGGCTCCAGCGCGCTCGTCCACGCGTTCGTCCACGCGTTCATCCATGCGAGCGTCGATCGCGTGCGGGCTCATCGCGGTCGTGGCTGGCATCGGCGCCATCTGGGCGGCAAACGATGCGGCTTGGCCGGATGCATCAACTCTGGTCAAGGTGGCCTTCAGTGACCCCATCGCGCCGCTGGCCACGTCCATTGATCCACAGTTCGACCTCGGTGGCGGCCAGGAGCACTACGACGGCCTCTACTACTACGCAATGGCGCTGGACCCGCTGGCCATTGGGGACGCCCATGAACTGATCGATCAGGCCGGATATCGGTATGGACGTCCGATGCACGGATGGCTCGCTGGCCTGCTCAGTCTGGGGAGCCACCCCAACATCCCGGAAGCCTTGCTCGCCCTGTCCCTCGTCGGCCTGGGCCTCGGTGGCTTCGCCGCGAGTCGGCTCTGCGTTCACTTTGGGCGCACTCCATGGGGTGGCCTGGTCATCGCGATGAGCCCTGGCCTGCTGTTCGCTGCGACCGTTTCGACCACCGAGACGATGGGGACGGCCCTGGCGATCGGCCTCGTGCTTCTTTGGCTTCGGCGATCACCCCTGTGGGCCATTGCCATCACCT
>JAULZL010000485.1:0-14662 GCA_032117355.1 Candidatus Nanopelagicales bacterium | reverse complement strand
TCCCGCATATCGCCCCGATTGCGCAGAGCCCCGGGGTGTTCTTCGTTGACTCGCTGGCTGGTCAGGACATCCGAAGCCTGTGGCTGAAGGCGGGTCGCTGATCGACTAAGTCGCGGGCTGCGCCCCCGGCCCGTCGAGCATCTGCTGCTGGCCGAAGCCGCTCGCCTCAACCGTGTCGAGGGCGGGCATCGGGGGAGGGGTGCCTCCCCAAGCCGGGCACAGATCGCGATAGCTGCACCAGTCGCATAGTCGCGAGGTCTTCGCCTGGAAGTCCCTGCGCTCGGCAGCGGCGGAGATCGCATCCTTCAGGGCCAGCACCTTGCGCTCGGTTGCCAGCAGGTCGTCCTCCTGGGGTACGTATCGGAGTGCCTCATTGCTGCCGAGGTAGAGGAGCTGGAGAAGCCGGGGCACTTCGCCCGTCATCCGCCACCAAGCCAGGGCGTAGAAGCGCATCTGGAACATGGCCTTGGACTCATATGCGGGCCCGGGAGCCTTGCCGGTCTTGTAGTCGACGATGCGCACCTCGCCGGTTGACGCCACGTCGATGCGGTCGATGAAGCCGCGGACCGCGAAGGCGTCGGTGAGCTGGACGTGAAAGCCCATCTCCCGCGCGTGCGGGTCAAGTCGGCTTGGGTCCTCCATTCGGAAGTAGGTGTCGAGTAGGGGGAGCGCTGGGCCGAGAATGTGCTCGCTGAGTTCGGCGGCGGTCTGGTCGGTGGGCTCGCCTGCTAGTCCCGCGTCGGTCATGAGCGCCTGGGCGCCTGCCGGGTCGGATGTGACGAGTTCCTGCCAGGCCTGCCCGAGTAGCAGGGCTGCGGTGGTCACCGTTCGGGAGTCAGCGGGGTGGTCGAAGAGGGTTTCAAGCGCCCGGTGGACCAGCGTGCCGCGCAGCGCGGCAGCCGATGGGGTCTCGGGCAGCCGATCGATGGACCGGAAGCGGTAGAGCAGCGGGCAGGCCAGGAAGTCGTTGGCTCGCGAAGCCGAGAGCGATGTCGGGTACCCCATCCCTCCCCTCCTTCCCCGTTTGTCCCGGTATCCGCCACAAACGGGGAAATCCGGCCGCGTACGTCCCTCATTCTGCCGTTTGTCCCGGATGGGCGGCAGTAGCGGCGTCGAAAGGCCTAGGCCGGGGCCTCAGCGGATCCGGGGCCCTGGTAGTCCTCCCCGTACGCGCCAGGTGCCGGACGCCTGCGCCGCGGTGGCAACACGGTGCCGGGGGCCAGCCGCCGCGCTGCAACCAGGAAGCCGGTGTGACCGTTCATCCGATGGTCGGGCCGGACGGACAGGCCGTCCAGGTGCCAGGTCCGCACAAGCGATTCCTCCGCCCGAGGCTCTGTCCACGCGCCATGGACGCGCATCGACTCTACGAACTTTGACATCTGGGTGGTGGTGGCCACGTATCCGACCAGCACTCCTCCGGCAGCAAGTGCCTGTGCCACCGAGTCCAGGCATTCCCATGGCGCCAGCATGTCGAGCACAATCGCGTCGAGGTCTCGCTCGACGAGTTCGTGCGCCATGTCTCCCTCGGTCAGCGTCCAGCCGTTTGGCTCGGATCCGAACCAGGTGCGGACGTTCTTCCGTGCGACCTCAGCAAAATCTGAGCGACGTTCGTAGCTGTGCACCCGACCGCCCGGGCCCACGGCCCGCAGTAGCGAGCAGGTGAGGGCTCCTGAGCCCACTCCAGCCTCAGCCACTCGCGAGCCCGGACCAATTCCGGTGAGTCCGACGATGCGTGCAGCGTCCTTCGGGTAGACGACTGCGGCTCCGCGCGGCATAGACAGGACGAAGTCATCGAGCAGGGGCTTCAGGGCGAGGTACTGAGCACCGCTTGTCGCAGTCAGGACACATCCCTGGGGCTGGCCAATGATGTCGTCGTGAGCGATGGCGCCGCGGTGGGTGTGAAAGGACTTCCCGGGGGTCAAGGTGATCGTGTGCATTCGGCCCTTGGGATCCGTCAGTTGGACGAGGTCCGCGACGTCGAACGGGCCGCGTCGGGCGTAGGACGCTTCATCGTGAGTGTCACCCGCATCCTGCACGGCGCCGACAGTACTGCGTCCTTCGGCAGCGGCATCCACCCGCTTTCCGCCGTTTGTCCCGGATACCGACACAAGTCGTCGAATTCACCCTCGCGGCCCCCCTTTTTCGCCGTTTGTCCCGGATACCGACACAGGTGGGCGAATCCGCCGCCGAACGGCGGTCTTTCTGCCGTTCGTGGCGGATACCGGGACAAACGGAGGAGGTGGGGGAGGGTCGAGAACGGGTACGACACCGCATTCGGGGTTAGAGTCCCAAGAGTCAAGAAGGGCAGGACGCAAAGAGCAGGGGTGCAGGACGCAAAGAGCAGGGGTGCGGGACGCGTGGGATTCGCCAGCACCGCTCTATTGCTGGCCAATGCATCAGCCATGGACAATCGAAGTCAGGTCAGCCAGGAGGACTCATGAGCAACGAGCAGATTGCCTCACCGGGGGACGAAACGTCGGCGACTGATTCAGCGGGCGGTGCTCTCGGTTCTAGTTCTCAGGGGTCCCAGGTGTCCGCGGCAGGGACGTCGGCCCTGGCGGCAGCCCTCACCGAGGTGCGCGGCGAGCTCGCCGCCCTCAAGGACCACAATTCGCGGCTCACCCAGACCCTGCGGGATGCCCGCGAGCAGATCGTCACCCTGAAGTCCGAGGTCGATCGTCTCTCCGAGCCGCCGAGCGGCTTCGGCACCTTCCTGGAGCGCAATGAGGACGGATCTGCGGACATCCACACGGGCGGCCGCAAGCTGCGGGTTTCGGTGAGTCCCGAGGTTGACGCTGCCGACCTTCAGCCAGGGCAGGAGGTGATGCTGAACGAGTCCATGAACGTCGTCGCCGTCCGCACCTTCGAAGACATCGGCGAGATCGTGACGCTGAAGGAGATCCTGCCGGGAGGGGATCGTGCCCTGATCGTCAGCCACGCGGACGAGGAGCGGGTGGTGAGGCTGGCCGAGCCGCTTCGCGAGGTCCGGCTGCGTCCGGGGGATTCGCTCCTGATGGACCCGCGGACCAACTTCGTTGCCGAGCGAATCCCCAAGTCCGAGGTAGAAGAGCTGGTCCTCGAAGAAGTCCCCGACATCAACTACGAGGACATCGGCGGACTGCGCGAGCAGATTGAGTCGATTCGGGATGCGGTCGAGTTGCCCTTCCTGCATCAGGATCTCTTCGTCGAGCACCGGTTGATGCCACCGAAGGGAATCCTGCTGTATGGCCCACCCGGTTGTGGGAAGACCCTGATCGCGAAGGCCGTTGCCAACTCCCTTGCCAAGAAGGTTGCTGAGCGGGACGGCCGCGCCGAGGGCAGGTCGTTCTTCCTGAACATCAAGGGCCCGGAGCTTCTGAACAAGTACGTCGGCGAAACCGAGCGGCACATCCGGCTGGTGTTCCAGCGAGCCCGGGACAAGGCATCGGAGGGGATGCCGGTCATCGTGTTCTTCGACGAGATGGACTCGCTGTTCCGGACCCGCGGATCCGGGGTGTCCAGTGACGTGGAGAACACCATCGTCCCGCAGTTGCTCAGCGAGATCGACGGTGTTGAGCGACTTGAGAATGTGATCGTGATCGGGGCGTCCAATCGTGAGGACATGATCGACCCAGCGATCCTGCGCCCAGGCCGCCTGGACGTGAAGATCAAGATCGAGCGCCCGGATGCTGAGGCTGCCCGGGAGATCTTCAGCAAGTACCTGATCCCCGAGCTGCCCATCCATCGCGACGACCTCGCCGAGCATTCGGGCGATGGCGCCGCGGCCTGCCAGGCGATGATCCAGCGGGCGGTCGAGATGATCTACACGGAGGCTCAGGAGAACCAGTTCCTCGAGGTGACCTACGCCAACGGCGACAAGGAGATCCTCTACTTCAAGGACTTCAACTCGGGCGCGATGATCGAGAACATCGTGGCGCGCGCCAAGAAGTCGGCGATCAAGGACTTCCTCAGCACCGCGGAGAAGGGCATCCGGGTCCAGCACCTGCTGGATGCATGCCTCGACGAGTTCCGTGAGAACGAGGACCTGCCGAACACGACCAATCCCGATGACTGGGCGCGGATCTCCGGCAAGAAGGGGGAGCGGATCGTCTTCATCCGCACTCTCGTCCAGGGCAAGAAGGGCAGCGAGCCGGGTCGGTCGATCGCCAACGTCGCCCACACCGGCCAGTACTTGTGATGGGGCAGCCGCGATGAGCGTGCATCGGATCATGGGTATCGAGACCGAGTACGGCATCACGGTTCCAGGTCACCCGACGCGAAATTCGATGGTGAACTCGACGTTGGTGGTGAATGCCTATGCGCAGCATGCGCTCCCGGCCACTCGATTGAGGCCGCGATGGGACTACGACGTCGAGTCGCCCTTGCGCGATGCCCGTGGCTTCGACATGTCCAGGGCGCATGCCGATCCGTCCCAGCTCACCGACGACGACCTCGGTCTCGCAAACGTCATCCTGACCAACGGGGCACGGCTGTACGTCGACCATGCCCACCCGGAGTACTCCACGCCCGAGGTCACCAATCCGCGGGATGCCGTGCTGTGGGACAGGGCGGGGGTTCGCATCATGGCCGAAGCCGCGCACCTGGCATCCCAGGTCTCCGATGCGCCGATCCTGCTGTACAAGAACAACACCGACAACAAGGGCGCGTCGTACGGCTGCCACGAGAACTACCTCATGCGGCGTACGACGCCGTTCGCGGATATCGTCCGCTATCTCACCCCCTTCTTCATCAGCCGCCAGGTGTTCACTGGGACGGGCAGGCTCGGGATCGGGCAGGACGGCAGGCAGACCCGCTACCAACTCAGCCAGCGTGCAGATTTCTTCGAGGTCGAGGTCGGGCTGGAGACCACACTGAAGCGGCCGATCATCAACACTCGTGACGAGCCGCACGCTGACCCGGAGAAGTATCGCCGGCTGCACGTGATCGTCGGGGACGCGAACCTGAGCGACACCGCCACCTACCTCAAGTTGGGCACGACCTCGATCGTGCTGTCGATGATCGAGGACGGTTTCCTCGAGGGCCAGGACTTTGCCCCGCTCAAGCCAGTGAGCGAAATGCATGCGGTGAGCCACGACATCTCGCTCACCCATCAGGTGGAGTTGACGGGACGAAGGCTGACGGCCATCCAGATCCAGCGGGAGCTGTGGCTGCTGGCCAGCAAGTACTGCTCCGGCACATGGGGCCATGAACTCGATGCCCAGACCGGCGAGGTGCTCGCCCTGTGGGACGACATCCTGACCCGATTGGAGCGCGATCCGATGGAGTGCGCAGCCGAGATCGACTGGGTTGCCAAGCTCAGCCTGCTGGAGGGGTATCGCTCCCGTGACAACCTGGATTGGTCCTCGCATCGACTCCAGGCCGTCGATCTGCAGTACTCGGACGTCAGGCCGGACAAGGGGCTTGCCGCGCGGCTGGAGCAGCGGGGGATGCTGCGCCGGATGTTCTCCGACGAGCAGGTCGACTCGGCGATGGATCGTGCACCGGTCGACACCCGCGCGTACTTCAGGGGCGAGTGCCTTCGCCGATACCCGGAGTCCATCGCGGCGGCATCGTGGGACTCGGTCGTCTTCGAGGTGCCGGGCCGGGACACCCTCATGCGCGTCCCAACCCTTGAGCCGACCCGCGGCACCGAACAGCATGTGGCGAGACTCCTTGACTCCTGCCCAACCGCAGCCGACCTGCTTGCGGCGCTGAGCGATGACCACTGAGGTCGGTTAGCCTGTGGGCATGTCACAGCAGGAGAATGTCGAACGCCGGGTAGCCCGGGAAACCCAGGACGAGGTTGATTCGGCGCCTGACGCTGCGATCGCCGACCGCAAGGCGGCGATGGACTCGGATGTGGACGCGATCCTGGACGAGATTGACGGGGTCCTCGAGGAAAACGCCGAGGAGTTCGTGAAGTCCTTCGTGCAGAAGGGCGGCCAGTGAGCCACCTTCATCCGAGCCTGCCCCCGGCCTACCTGTCGGCAGGCTCTGCATCCTTCGCGGATTTCGTGGGCGAACTCGCACCAAGCCTGCTACCCGCGGGTCGGATGCCATCCCTGGGAATGACCGATCCATCCACCCTCGCACCACATGGCACCACCATCGTCGCCCTTCGCGGATCCTTTGGTGCCGTGATGGCGGGCGATAGGCGCGCCACCATGGGCAACTTCATCGCCCAGCGGGATATCGAGAAGGTGTTCGCGGCCGACGATCATTCGATCATCGGCATCGCCGGTACCGCGGGTATCGCGGTAGAGCTCGTCCGGCTTTTCCAGGTTGAACTCGAGCACTACGAGAAGATCGAGGGCCTTCCGCTCTCCCTTGATGGCAAGGCAAACCGGCTGGCCGCGCTGCTGCGCGGCAATCTAGGGATGGCGCTGCAGGGATTGGCGGTCGTCCCGCTCTTCGCCGGCTATGACATTGATCTTGGCCGCGGCCGGATTTTCTCGTACGACGTCACTGGCGGCCGGTATGAGGAGCACGACTTCTATGCGGTGGGCTCGGGCTCGATGTTCGCGCGAGGTTCCCTCAAGAAGCTCTTCGGACCAGGGGCAACCATGGACGAGGCGATCTCGATTGCCCTGGAGTCGCTGTACGACGCGGCTGATGACGACAGTGCCACCGGCGGCCCCGACTTGGCCCGGCGGATCTTCCCCAGCGTGACCGTCGTCGACGCGGAAGGGGTCCGGTTGGTTTCCGAGTCGCAGATCGAGGGCATGGTCGCCTCCATCGTGGCCGCCCGGATGAATCGGCCTGACGGCCCGATGGCGCCGATGAATGGCGGGGGCCAGGCATGAGCATTCCGTTCTACGTTTCCCCAGAGCAGATCATCAAGGACAAGGCCGATTACGCGCGCAAGGGAATTGCCCGGGGTCGCAGTGTGATCGTCCTGCAGTACGACGCGGGGATCCTGTTTGTCGCAGAGAATCCCTCACGTGCCCTGCACAAGATCAGCGAGATCTACGATCGAATTGGCTTCGCTGCCGTGGGCAAGTACAACGAGTTCGAGAACCTCCGGGTCGCTGGCGTTCGGCTCGCGGACATGCGGGGCTACGCGTACGACCGGCGCGATGTGAGCGGCCGTAGCCTGGCGAACGCCTATGCGCAGACCCTCGGCACCATCTTCACCGAGACCCCCAAGCCCTATGAGGTTGAGATCGTCGTGGCCGAGGTTGGTGCCCGACCGGCGGATGACCAGTTGTATCGCCTCATGTTCGACGGTTCGGTCGCCGACGAGCATGGCTACGTGGCGATGGGTGGATCTGCCGAGTCCATCAGTGGTGGCCTCGCGGAAGGCTGGCGCGAGCAGATGCCTCTGCAGGGCGGCCTGCGGCTGGCCGTCGACATGCTGGGCCGTTTCGGAGCGGATGCGGAGCGGGTGCTGCCGTCCAATCAACTCGAAGTCGCGGTCCTTGACCGGACTCGGCCGAGGCGAACCTTCGTGCGGCTGACGGGCAGTCGGCTCGACGAAATTCTGGCCTGACCTAGGGTGTTCGGATGGACCGCCGGATCTTCGGGATTGAGACGGAGTACGGCGTCACGTGCACCTTCCGGGGCCAGCGCAGGCTGAGCCCGGACGAGGTTGCGCGCTACCTGTTCCGTCGGGTTGTCTCCTGGGGTCGAAGCAGCAATGTGTTCCTCCGCAATGGCTCCCGCCTCTACCTCGATGTAGGCAGCCACCCTGAGTACGCAACGGCAGAGTGCGACTCCATTCCGCAATTGATCGCCCATGACCGGGCGGGGGAGCGGATTCTTGAGGGCCTGGTTCTCGATGCCGAGCGGCGCCTGCAGGAGGAGGAGGTCAGCGGTGACATCTACCTGTTCAAGAACAACACTGACTCCGCCGGCAACTCCTACGGATGCCATGAGAACTACCTGGTGGAGCGTAGGGGTGATTTCGCCCGGCTTGCCGATCAGTTCATTCCCTTCCTCATCTCGCGGCAGATCATCGCCGGTGCCGGGAAGGTGTTGCAGACCCCGCGGGGCGCCACCTACTGCGTGAGCCAGCGGGCGGACCACATCTGGGAGGGTGTCTCCAGCGCAACGACTCGGTCGCGTCCGATCATCAATACCCGGGACGAGCCCCATGCGGACGCCGACCTGTATCGCCGTTTGCACGTGATCGTTGGCGACTCGAACATGAGCGAAACCACGACCTTGCTCAAGGTGGGAAGTGCGGACCTCGTGCTGCGAATGCTTGAGGCGGGCGTCGTGATGCGGGACCTGACCCTGGAAAACCCGATTCGGGCGATCCGCGAGATGAGTCATGACATGACGGGAAAGAAGGAAGTCCGGCTCAGCAACGGCCGAGAGCTTTCATCCCTGTCCATGCAGATGGAGTACTTCGAGAAGGCCTCCGACTTCGCCCATCGTCGCGGCCTCATGGAGGATCCTGTACACCGACGGGTCCTGGAGCTGTGGGGACGGGTGCTCAAGGCGATCGAGGCCGAGGACATGTCCACCGTCGATCGGGAGATCGACTGGGTCATTAAGCGCAAGGCCCTTGATCGCTACATGGCCAAGCACGACCTTGCCCTCGGATCGCCCAGGATCATGCAGTTGGACTTGGCGTATCACGACATTTCGCGCCAGCGTGGCTTGTTCATGCTGATGGAGCGCAATGGGGTTGTCGATCGGGTTACCCGTGAGCTGGACGTCTTTGAAGCCAAGAGCATCCCGCCGCAGACCACCCGCGCGAAGCTCAGGGGTGACTTCATCAAGAGAGCACAGGAACGGCACCGCGACTTCACGGTTGACTGGGTGCATTTGAAGCTCAATGACCAGGCCCAGCGAACTGTTCTGTGCAAGGACCCGTTCCTGGCAGTGGATGAGCGGGTCGAGAGGCTGATTGCCGGGATGTAGTGCTGGCGTCGCTAGGCTGCCGTCATGCTGATTAGCCGATCCCACCGACGCATCCTTGCTGCTGTCCCGCTTCTGGCCATGATCGGCCTGATGTCCGGCTGCGGCTCCTCGACCACGGGAGATTCGGCGACTTCTGCCCCCGCTGCGTCCAGCGCAGCTGCATCCCCGGCGAGTAGCGCCCCGGTCGGTGCGGATGCGCCGTTCGTCACCACCGACTGTGCGGTCGCCGACGTGGGCGTGGCCAGCGATGTGGCACCGTCGGTGGGCGATACGTACGGCCCAGTGACCGTCTCGGTAAGCGAGACGGGCGTTCCGATCGTGTCGATCGCGGCTGCGGCACCGCCCACCCAGGAGCTCGAGTCCTATGACCTGCTGGTTGGGGATGGCGCCGAGGCTACGGAGGGCGCGACCATCACCTTCAACTACTGCGGTATTGGCATGCAGACCAGGACCCTGTTCGACTCCTCCTGGACGCGCGGGCAGCCGTTGACGTACGGGCTCAATGAGCTCATCCCCGGCTGGGGGCTGGGACTTCCGGGAATGAAGGTTGGTGGCCAGCGTCTGCTGATCATTCCCGGTGACCTTGCATATGGCCCGAACCCCAACCCGGACTCCGGGATTCTCCCGAATGAAACCCTTGTCTTCGTCGTCGAGCTCGTGGACGTCGTCTCCTAACCCACCCCTGCGAACAGGAGCATCATGTCGAACAAGCCCGAGATCGACTTCATCGAAGGCCCGCCGCCCGTCGAACTCGTCATCACGGAGCTCACTGTGGGCGAGGGAGCCGAGGCGGTTCCCGGAGGCCGTGTTGAGGTCCACTACGTCGGGGTCGATTTCGAAACCGGCGATCAGTTCGATGCCTCGTGGGATCGCGGCGAGACGATTACCTTTGGGCTGAACGGGCTGATCGCAGGTTGGCAGGAGGGTATTCCGGGCATGCGCGTCGGCGGCAGGCGTCAACTCGTCATCCCGCCAGCGCTGGCCTATGGCGAAGCAGGCGCAGGGCATCGACTCTCCGGTCGGACGCTGGTGTTCATCATCGATCTCGTAGGCGTCGGCTGATCCGGCTTCCATGGCCGAGTCAGCAACTCGAGTCGAGAGAACGGAGCGCCTGCTCAACCTGGTGTTCTGCCTGCTCTCGACCTCACGACCGGTGTCCCGGGCGACTATTCGAGACATCATCCCCGGCTATGGCGACGCGCCGAGCACGGTTGCGTTCGAGCGAATGTTCGAGCGGGACAAGGATGAACTGCGCAGTATGGGCATCCCGATCGAAACCGTCCTGGACTCGGGGGGAGACGTCGAGGGCTACCGCCTGGCTGAGGACTATCCACTCGCAGATCTGACCTTCACCACCGAGGAGTTGGGCGTCCTGGCGCTTGCAGCCAGTGTCTGGCAGGAGGCCACTCTTGGTGGGCCGGCCACCCACGCCCTTCGAAAGCTTGAGGCGGCACAAGGCGGTGCCGTGCGCCACGGGGCCAATGACGCCAGTATTCGGATGACGGCCGGGGATGCGGCCATGCTGCCCCTATTGGCGGCACTTCGGGAGCGCCGCGCGGTCAACTTTGACTATCGCGGCCCTGATGCCCCGGTGGCTGGACGCAGGCGCGTGGACCCATGGGGGGTTGTGGGCCGCGATGGCCGCTGGTACCTCGTTGGCCACGATCATGATCGCGAGGAGCCGCGGGTCTTTCGTTTGTCGCGTATTGAGGGCGCCGTGACGACGACCGCGCAGGCCCAGTCTCACCCCATTCCTCACGGGGCCGATCTGCGTTCAATGGTTGGGCTGATGTCCCCAGACCTTCAGGCGCGGGCGACCGTACGGGTGCGGCCCGCTCGAGGGGCAGCCCTGAGGCAACGGCTATCGGTTAACCCCTTCGTAGAGGCAGAAATAGAGGTCACGGCTCCCACCGCCCCGCAGTTGGTGGGACTCATCTGCTCGGCGGGAAGCGGAGCTGCCGTGCTGGAACCCGACGACATTCGATCGGACGTCATCAATGCGCTTACCGCGATCAGGAACGCCCATCGAGACGGGCAAAGGCTATGAGCCGGACCTCAGCCGGGCGGCTTTCTCGACTCCTGGCACTGCTGCCCTGGCTGAATGCCAATAACGGAATTTCTATCGAGGAGGCTGCGGTTCATTTCGGCGTTACCGCGGCAGAGATCGAGAAGGACCTCTGGTTGCTGATCCTGTGCGGGCTGCCGGGCTACGGCCCCGATCAACTAGTGGACATCCAATTCTGGGATGACGCCCGGATCCACGTGCTCGATCCCCAGGGCCTACAGAAACCCCTTCGACTGTCGGGTGACGAGGCGATGTCCTTGCTTGTCGCCCTCCGCCTCCTCGCGCAGGTGCCCGGGCCACATGACCGACAGGCTCTGCATTCAGCTACCGAAAAGCTCGAGCAGGCGGTGGCGCATGTTGCCGGCCTGGACGATTCAGTCATCATCGATAGCGGTAACCAGCAGGAGGTTGTTGACGCCATTGATGCCGCGGTCGAGGAAGGCCGACTGCTGGAGATTAGGTATTCAGGCGCTACCCGGGATGAGATCACCGATCGAGTGGTGGAGCCGCTTTCCGTGACGACGGTCGATGGCCGCGCTTATCTTGAGGCGGAGTGCCACCAGGCTGGTGCCGTTCGAACCTTCCGAGTCGATCGCATTCTTCGTGCCACGGTTGGCGCGCCCATTGAGACCAAGATGGTGACCGATGCGTCCGGCATGGCTGATGGCGTCGGCGGTCCGAGCGCCGTGCAGGTGCGGCTGAGAATTGAGCGACGGGCCAGATGGGCGCTGGACGTGCACCCGATCGAGGTCATCGAGGATCATCCCGATGGAGTGGTTGTAGGTGACATTGCTGTCCGCGACCCGGACTGGCTTGTCCGCCTTGTTCTGAGCATGGCCGGCTCGGTTGCCGTACTCGGGCCCGCCGAAATTCGGGTAGCGGTCATGAATGCCGCGGACGAGGCTCTGAAGGCGTACGCTGACCCCGCATAACCGAGGGCCGATGGATCTGATCAAGCGTAACGACGCAGTCGAAGGGTGAGCAATGTTCAATCAATTGCGCGGATGGGAATGGCTGATCATCATCGCCTTGATCCTGCTGCTGTTCGGTGCGAAGCGACTCCCCGATGCCGCCCGTGGGCTGGGCAGGTCGCTGCGGATCTTCAAGGCCGAGACCAAGGGCCTGACCGAGGGCTCCGGTTCATCGGCGCAGTTGCCGTCCGGGGATGCGTCGATGACCGCTGATCCTTCCGCGGCGGAAGCTGTCGCTGAAGAGGCACCTGTCGCCAAGCCCCACGAGGGCTAGCCGCAAAGTCGATGGCATCCACGGAGCGGTCAGCCGCGATGCCGCTGACCGAGCACCTGCGCGAACTACGCAGCCGACTTGTGAAGTCGGGGCTGGCTATCGGGTTGGGAATGGTCGTCGGCTGGGTGTACTACCCGCAGTTGTTTGCCTGGCTGAGCGAGCCCTTTTCGCGCGTTGTCGACCAGGCCCAAGCACAGGGCCAGGAGATCACCCTGGCGCTTACCGGGGTGGCGGACCCGTTCGTCCTCCAGATGCAGGTGGCAGCGGTTGCCGGAGTCGTCCTCAGCGCTCCCATCTGGCTTTACCAACTGTGGCGCTTCGTCACTCCGGGCCTGCATCGCAATGAGAAGCGTTGGGCACTGGGATTCGTCGCCATCGCGACGCCGCTTTTCGCGGCCGGCATCTTGCTCGCGTACACCGTCCTGCCGTACGGCCTGGAGATTCTGTTCGGCTTTACCCCGCAGGGCGTGGCTAACATCGTCTCGGTCGATCGCTACCTGTCCTTCTTCCTGCGCACGATGGTCGTGTTTGGCATCGGATTCCTCGCACCCCTGCTGTTGGTGCTGCTGAACTTCGCCGGCGTCCTTCCGGCGAAGCGGCTCATCTCCTGGTGGCGCTGGATCATCCTCATCGTGTGCATATTCGCGGCCGTTGCCACGCCGACCGGCGATCCCATCAACATGATGCTCCTCGGCGGCCCGATGCTCGTTCTCGTGGGCATTGCCGTTGCCATCGCGTCGCTCAATGACCGTCGACGGGCGCGACGCAAGCCTGACTCAGTGGACTTCTCAGAGCTCGATGACGACGAAGCCTCCCCTGAGCCAGAGGCGTCAAGCCTCGAGGAGGAGGGCTCGGATCCGAAGGCGGGATCGGATGTCTGACTCAACCGTCATCCTCCTCGCGAATCCTGCGGCTGGCCGCGGTCGGGCATTGAAGTCTGCTGAGGCTGCCGCGGCGAAGCTTCGCACGTTCGGCGCCAGCGTCGAGCTCGTCGTTCCCGAGTCCGCCGAGGATGCTGACATTGCGGCCCGGCAGGCTGTCGCGAGGGTTCCGAGCGCGATCGTTGCCTGCGGCGGCGATGGAACCATGAACGTGGTGCTGCAGGCGGTTGCCATGAGTGCCGTGCCCTTCGCGATCCTGCCCTGTGGCACGGGCAACGACAATGCCCGGGGTCTGGGCATGCCGGTGGACCCGGTCATCTGGGCGACGGCCGTCGCCGCCTCGATATCCCAGCCGAGAGTCCGGCGTATCGACCTCGCTCGGGCTCAAACGGGCGGGCCGGGACGATGGTTCCTGGGAGTGCTGTCCACCGGATTCGACTCCTGCGTTAACGAACGAGCGAACCGGATGGAGTGGCCGCGCGGACGGGCCAAGTATCTGGTTGGCATCGCCGCGGAGTTGCGCTCCTTCAAGCCCGTTGCGTACTCGGTATCGGTCGATGGCATTGACCATTCGGATGAAGGAATGCTTGTCTGCGTAGGCAATGGCAGCAGCTACGGCGGCGGAATGCGCGTTTGCCCCACGGCCCACATTCAGGATGGCCTGCTGGACGTCACCTGGGTCGGCCCACTGAAGACGTCCACATTCCTGCGGGTGTTCCCCAGCGTGTTTCGCGGCACCCATGTCGAGAACCCAGCTGTTCGGGTGCTGCGTGGCCGGGAGATTCGGATCCAGGCCGCCGGTCAGGTGGCCTACGCCGATGGTGAGCGTCTCGGGGACGTGCCCGTCGACATCTCGGTCGTCCCTGACGCGCTGCACGTGCTCGACCTTGCTGACTGAGAAGCCCGGGATCCGTGAGGGTGTTGGCGCAGGGAAGCCGTGCGGCGGCCGACAACGTACTCTTCACTCATGGCCTCCCCGGCAGAGCGGTTTGCCGCCGCGGCTGACCGTGCCAAGCGACAGCGCACCCACCAGGCGGCCTTTGCGGAGTCGTACGAGTTCGATCTCGACCCCTTCCAGGTGCGCGCGTGCACCAGCCTCGAGCAGGGCAAGGCGGTGCTTGTTGCAGCACCCACAGGATCCGGCAAGACGGTCGTGGGCGAGTTTGCCATCCATTTGGCCATGGCGACCGGACGGAAGTGCTTCTACACGACCCCAATCAAGGCCCTGTCGAACCAGAAGTTCCGGGACCTCGTCGATCGGTACGGCGACGGTCCCATTGGCCTGCTAACTGGCGACACCAGCATCAACGGCGAGGCCCCGATCGTCGTGATGACGACCGAGGTCCTGCGCAACATGCTCTACTCCGGTTCGAGCAGCCTGCACGATCTCGGCTACGTCGTCATGGACGAGGTGCACTATCTCGCTGATCGGTTTCGGGGAGCGGTGTGGGAGGAGGTGATCATCCACCTGCCTCCGTCTGTCACGGTCGCGGCCCTATCGGCGACCGTGAGCAATGCCGAGGAATTCGGCGCGTGGCTCGCGGCGGTGCGCGGGGATACCGATGTCATCGTCGAGGAGCATCGACCTGTTCCGCTGTGGCAGCACGTGATCGCCGGGCATTCG
>JAULZL010000484.1:0-11675 GCA_032117355.1 Candidatus Nanopelagicales bacterium | reverse complement strand
GGATCGCCGGTTCGTTCCACGTCCTCGATCATGCTGAGAACTCGAGCGGGCGCGCCGCCATGAAGTGGGCCGCTGATGGCCCCGACGGCCCCGGAGATCGCGGCGGAAACGTCAGCGCCCGTAGAAGAGATGATTCGGGCGGTGAAGGTCGAGGAGTTCATCCCATGCTCGGCGGCTGACACGAAGTAGGCGTCCACGGCCTGGACATGTCGCGGGTCAGGCTCCCCCCGCCAGCGAATCATGAATCGTTCGACGACCGTGCTCGCCCGATCGATCTCGGACTGGGGGACCATCGGCTGGCCAAGCCCGCGGGCGGCCTGGGCGACGAAGGAAAGTGCCTGGACCGAGACCCGGGCAAGGTTGTCGCGTGCGGTGTCGTCGTCGATATCAAGAAGCGGCCTGAGACCCCAGGCGGGGGCGAGCATGGCAATTGCTGACTGGACGTCGACCCGGACGTCACCGGAGTGCACCGGGATGGGGAACGGTTCGGCGGGCGGCAGGCCGGGATTGAACTCGTTGTCCACGAGCAGGCCCCAGACATTCCCGTAGCTCACTCGCCCGACCAGGTCCTTGATGTTCACCCCTCGGTAGCGCAGCGCGCCACCGTCTCGATCGGGCTCGGCAATCTGCGTCTCGAAGGCGACGATGCCCTCAAGACCCGGCACGAATTCACTCACCCGGTACCTCCTGCGTAGCCATGTGGTCCCATCCAACACCGTGCTCGCTAGCCTCGCCCTGCGCGGGCTCGCGCGGCGTGATTGGGTGCAACCGTGAGCCTGTGGACGCCGCCCCCTGATGATGCGCCCCAACGCCTGGCCGATCTGCGGATCAACTACCAGGCGGGGACCCTTGACGAGGCGGATTGCCCAGGTGACCCGCTTACCGGGTTCCATGCCTGGTTTGCAGCGGCCGTGGACTCCGGGATGCCTGAGCCGAACGCGATGGTGCTCAGCACGGCTGATCGCTTCGGCCAGCCCAGTTCCCGCACCGTTCTGCTGAAGCAGGCTGACGACCGGGGCTTCGTCTTCTATACGAACCTGGAATCCCGCAAGAGCCGTGAATTGAAGGAGAATCCGCGCGCCTCATGCGTATTTCCGTGGATCGCCCTGCAACGGCAGGTTTGCGTTGTCGGCCGGGTCCAGCTCATTGAGAGGGATGAGGTGACCGAGTACTTCGCCAGTCGACCCCGCGGGTCTCGTTTGGGTGCCTGGGCAAGTTCACAGTCCTCGGTGATTTCGGGGCGGGCGGGCCTTGAAAGGCGCTATGCGGATCTTGAAGGCCAGTTCCCCGACGAGGACATCCCGGTCCCGGACTTCTGGGGAGGGTGGCTCATTGTTCCTGAGAGCGTCGAGTTCTGGCAGGGACGAGCCTCCCGACTGCACGACCGACTGCGCTACCGACGACTCAACGGCGGCACCTCGATGTCTGATTCGTCAGGCTGGGTGCTCGAGCGACTGTCGCCGTGAGTCGGGCAGCGCACTAACAATCCCGTAGGACCTACCGACTTCGACGGCCTGCTGGCGGTTCGCCACCCCGAGGGTGCGGTAGATAGAGACTGATTCCGCACCGACCGTGGACTCGCTGAATCCAATGAGGCGGGCGATCTGATGGTTGGTCAGGTCATCAGCCATGAGTCCCAGGATCATCCGCTGGCGACTGGTGAGCAAGGGTCTGGTCCGCGGATGACGGCTGCCCTCGGAACCGGCCGCGCTCAATTGGCCGAGTGTGAGTGTCATGCTGGCGAAGTACACCGCCAGGGTGCTGATGAGTGGCTGGACATGCGTGGTGATCGCGACGTCCCCGACTCGATTGGCAAAGGTCATGACGAGCGCGGTAGTCGGGTGATCACGGTGGCTCAATCGCCAGGCGGCCACCGGCCACCCGTCGGTCGGATCCAGGGCGAGGTACTTGGGCACACGACGGAGTGCCTGAACGGAATCTTCGACCGCGACGGTAAGGAGGCTGGCGTCCGGGCAGCCGCTGCACCCCGCAACCAGGTCGGTGAACTCAGCCAGCGTGATGCATGAGTCCGAGGACTCCTGAGCGACCATGAGACCAACCCTGCCGATGGGTAGGGCAAGTAGTCCGGCCAGAAAAGGCAGCAACTCCCGTGGAGTCGGCTGGTTCACGAGAACCTGAGCCAAAACCTCCGCTAGATCACTCCGACCGGAGGCAATACTGCGTTCGATTGAGCGGGTGTGCAGTCGCTTCATAGTGGCAATCTCCCTTTCGGGACAGCCCCCTTGTCCCAATCAGACAATATGAGGCTGCGGAAAGCCGTTTTCGCTTTTTGATCAGGCGGCTTGCCAATGAAAGAAGATGGCAAGCCGCACCAGTGATCACCCAGTGAATGACAACTTCGGGGCAAGCGCGAGGGCAGGCGTAGGTTGATGCGGTGCCCCGGCTGCTCATCGACCTGACGCCGCTACGGCAGAGTGCCCCGTACCGGCGTCTGTGGGCGTCGATCGGTATCAGCAATATCGGGCAGCAGATGACCTCGGTCGCCGTGGGCCTGCAGGTCTACGAGCTCACCCGCTCGAGTTTCATGGTTGGTCTCGTCGGTCTCTTTCAGCTCGTCCCACTCATCGGCTTCGGCCTCTATGGAGGCAGCCTCTCGGACGCATTCGATCGACGGATCGTCGGTACGGTGACGGCCATCGGCCTGTGGGCTTGCTCGATCGGCTTCCTGGTCCAGTCGGTGGTGGGGCTTGAGTCAGTCGGGATGCTCTACGCACTGGTCGCAATACAGTCGGGGTTCTTCGCAGTCGGTTCAGCCACGCGCCAGGCGATCATTCCTCGGCTGGTGCCGGCTGCATTGCTACCCGCTGCTAACGCCTTGAGCATGATGACGTGGAGTATCGGCTTCACCCTCGGGCCCCTGATCGGCGGACTCCTCGTCGCGACTTCGGGCACGGTCACTGCGGCATATCTTGCTGATGTTGTCGCCTTCACCCTGATGATCTGGGCAATGTGGCGCCTGCCGAGCCTTCCGCCGGTACTCATCGGTGGGGCCCGACCACGTGCGGGCTGGGCGTCCGTCCGGGAGGGCTTCGCCTTCCTGTCGGACAAGCGGACCCTGAAGATGACGTTCTACGAGGACATCGTGGCCATGGTCTTCGGCATGCCACGTGCACTCTTCCCGGCGATCGCCGCGCAGTGGTACGGCGGGAGCACGCGAGAGATCGCGTTAACGCTGGGCCTACTCTCCGCGGCACCGGCCTTGGGTGCATTGGTCTCGGCGGTCTTCTCTGGGCCTTTTGGTCGAGTCCGCTGGCAGGGCCGGGTGATCTTCGTGTCGATCCTGGTGTGGGGGGTGGCGATTGCAGCCTTTGGGCTGGTGCGATCACTCCCGATTGCCCTGGGTCTGCTCGCGATTGCCGGGGCGGCCGACAACGTGTCAGCAGTTTTCCGATCGACAATCCTTCAAGCCGCGACACCGGATGAGTACCGCGGTCGACTGCAGGGGGTCTTCACCGTGGTCGTGGCCGGCGGCCCCAGGCTCGGTGATGTCGAGGCGGGTGCGGTCGCCGCAGCGGCTGGCGAAGCCTTCTCGGTGGTTTCGGGGGGCATCGCCTGCGTGGTTCTTGCCACGGCTCTCGTTGTCAGGACACCGTCCTTCCTGCGCTACGACGCACGAAACCCGGTGCCCTGATCGGCAGGGCACCGGGCTCGAAGCGCGCGACAGCTAGGGATTCATGCGATCGGACAGGTAGGAAGCGAGCAATTCGCCAACGCTGAGGTCCCGCTGCTTTGCCTCTCGCACAAGCGAGTTGCGCAAGGATTTGGGGAGCTTGACCTTCAGGGTGACTCGCTTCTCGCGCTTTGCTTTCGGTGCCTTGACGGGCGACTTCTCGTCCCGAGACCGACGAGCCTTGCCCTTCTTCTTTGATCCCTTCTCCTTGACCACCGCTTTGGCCGAAGGGTCAGTGGAATCGTCTGACTCAGGTTCCGTGACTACCTCGTCGTCCGCCGCCTCAATCGCTGGCTCTTCCACCGAGGCGGCGATCGCCGATGCGTACCAAGGGGTGGCCGGTGATTCGACGTCGGCCGCGTTCTGCGGCGGGGCCGGCGCATCGGCGGTCACGTCAACCGCCACATCCTCGTGAAAGGACTGGGCGAACTCGTCGACTGATTCCTGGATTGTCGCCTGTGAGACATCTGGCTCAGTGTCCGGCACTGATTCCTGGAGTGGCTCGGGAGTCGACTCCGGGGCGTTCCACGGGCGGGTGCTCCACGGCTGGTCGGTCATGGTTTTGCTCCTCTTCATTCGGCAGGAATGTCGATCGGGCGCACCTCGACGCATACCTGTTCGTACAGCCTGTCGTAGATTCTGCTCAATTCGCGACCTGAGGGCGAGTCCCAGGCGTGAATTGGTACCCCGACTTCCTGCGCCTGCTGGATTGCGAAGCGTTCCGGGATGACGACCTCGCTGACGAGCCGACCGAACACCGCCTCGAGTTCGCTCTCGCGCAGGCCATGGTCGGCCACCGTTGATCGAACGCGGTTCAGCACGATAATCGGGTTCCCCATTGCCGGGTTGGCTGTTCTGCGAATCGCGGCAACCGCCTCCAGGGGCCGTTGGGCCCCGCGCAGGGTGAAGAAGCCAGGCTCGGTCACGATCAGAACGCGGTCACAAGAGGAGATCGCCTGCCGGGTCAAGCCGGAAAGCGCGGGCGGGCAATCGATGACGACGGTGTCGTATTCGGGGGTGAGGACGGCAAGGAATGAACGCAACGAGTCACCAGCCGCCGTCAAGGCCTCATCCGGCTGGCCGCGTGGGAATCCGAATGCGAGGACGTCAACTCGCGATCCCCACTGGGTCGGGACGACCTCGTTGGCCCTGATCGGCGTTCCCAACCCCATGGTCGCGTTGAGTTGGGTATCCACGTCGACGACCAAGACCCGATCCCCGCGGTGCCAGCCCGCGCTCGCAAGGCCAAGGGTGATTGTCGTCTTGCCCACCCCGCCCTTCATCGAGAGCAGGCTGACAGTGGTCACTACGTCATGCTAGGTGTGCTGAGCGAGACCCTTTCGATAGTGCCGGATGGCGGGCGGGTCGCGACGTTCGGTCAGCCCCGCTTGATGGCCGCGTAGTCCGCGAGAGCGATCTCCCGCTCCTCCTTGTGGTCGACGATCCTGCGGGCGTACCCATGGGAGTAGCCGTCCAGTGCTTCCCAGGGCTCATGCGCTGACTTCCCGACAAGGTGGGCGAGCTCGGGGACGTATCTGCGGACGTACTCGCCGTTCGGATCGAACTTCAGGCCCTGGCCGACCGGATTGAACACCCGATAGAAGGGCGAGGCATCCGTTCCGGATCCGGCTGCCCACTGCCAGCCATGGGAGTTACTCGCCAGGTCGCCATCGCGAAGCCAGAGCATGAACTCCCGAGCGCCGCGCTGCCACGGCAGGTGGAGGTCCTTGACCAGGAAACTGGCCACCACCATGCGAACGCGGTTGTGCATCCACCCTTCGGCCCTCAACTGACGCATTCCGGCATCGACAAAGGGATAGCCGGTGCGGCCTTCGGCCCAGGCCGCAAAGCTGGTGTCCGACTGCTCTCCGCTGCTCCACCGCATTGCCTCGTCAAACCGCCGGTCGAGGGAGAATCGGGCGGTGTCCGGTCGTTGCGTTAGTACATCTGCGTAGAACTCCCGCCAGCAGAGCTCCTTGCGGTACACCTCGTCCTTGTCGCCCAACTCGGCCAGCAGGCTCCGGGGATGGATCTCACCCCACTTCAGGTGGTGGCCCAAGGCGCTTGTTCCGGCCAGGTCGGGCCGATCGCGGTTCAGCGAGTAATCGGCCAGGCCATTGGCGCGGAACTCATCCCACCGGTGCCACGCAGCCTCTTCGCCCGCGGGCATTGCGGCGATCGGTGAGATGCCGGGGGACTCGGGCAGTGTTTCGTGGTCGGTCGGTCGTAGCCAATGAACGTCACCGGGGATGTCGCCGGCGGGGGCCCGCCACCCATGCTGAAGCCAGGCTCGGTAGAAGGGCGTGTAGACCCGGTAGGGCGTTCCATCACCTTTCGTGACGCGACCGGGTGCCACCGCGTAGGGCGAACCGGTGCGCACCAACACTCCACGGCCGAGTGCGGCGTCGACGGCCTCATCCCGTGCCCGGCCGTGCGGCCCGAAGTCAGCTGCGATGTGCACGCTTGTGGCCCCGTTCTCCCGGGCCAGGGCGGCCAGGATGGTGGCTGGATCGCCAGCCTTGACCAGCAGTTGGCCACCGACGGATCGATCAAGGGCGCCCAGTGCCCGGGCCAGGTAGTCGCGCCGGACGGCCCCCGCGGCATTCCACAGGACGGGATCGACGATGAAGGTGGGGATCACCTGGCCGTCCCCATCGTTCCTCGCCGCCGCAATGGCTGCGAGGAGCGCGGGATTGTCGCGCAGGCGCAGGTCCCTGCGGAACCACATGATGCTGGTCATGGTCCGAAGGCTAAGGCCCAACCAGCGTCTGGGCCCACCTTCGGTACATTCACCGAGAAGGCATGCCTTGCCTTGGTCGCCGGTAGCGACATGGACCGAATGGATCAGGTGGCCACGACGTGAGTGATCTCATCGACACCACGGAGATGTACCTTCGCACGGTCTTCGAACTCCAGGAGGAGGGCGTCGTTCCGATGCGGGCCCGAATTGCGGAGCGGCTCAGCCAGAGTGGGCCAACGGTGTCGCAGACCGTTGCGCGGATGCAGCGCGATGGGCTGCTCGTGGTCTCCGACGACCGTCACCTTGAACTGACTGAGCGCGGGCAGGAGGCTGCGACCCGGGTGATGCGCAAGCACCGGCTGGCTGAGTGCCTACTCGTCGAAGTGCTGGGCTTGCCGTGGGAGGAGGCGCATGCGGAGGCCTGTCGGTGGGAGCACGTGATGAGCGAGTCGGTCGAGCGTCGACTGATGGCGATCCTCGGAAACCCGACCGTGTCGCCCTACGGGAACCCGATCCCGGGCTTGGACTCGCTCCTGCCTGACTCTGCAACGCCGCTCGGTGCGGCGGTCGACGTCCTACCGCTCACCCGAATCGTGGGGGAGCAGCCCCGCCGAGTTGTGGTGCGCCGAATCGCCGAACCCATTCAGGACGACGCCGAGGCAATGGCGACCATCAGGCGGGTGGGAGCGATGCCCGGTGCCACCGTCGTCGCGCAACGCTCCCCCGGCGGTATCAGCCTGGGCAGTGGGGGCGAGGCAACTGAGCTCCCCGACTCGATTGCGGTTCACCTGCTGGTCGAGGCAAGTACGAGGCCATGAGCCCACGTGAACTGTCGACGGACCTCACTGGCCGTGTCGCACTGCTGACCGGGGGAGGCTCCGGAATCGGTCGGGCCACCGCACTGTTGCTTGCCGAACGTGGTGCCCGAGTCTTCATTGTTGGCCGACGCCAGCAGCCGCTGGATGACACCGTCGCGCTTGCTCCGTCCGGTCGAATCGCCGCCCACACCGCGGACATCCGCGAGCCCGAGCAGGTCGACCGCGTGATCGACCAGGTACTCGCCGAGGTTGACGGAATCGACATCCTGGTGAACAACGCAGGCGGGCAATTCGTGTCACCCGCCGAGAGCATCACCCACAAGGGCTTTCGCGCCGTGACCCGGTTGAATCTGGACGCCACCTGGTACCTCACGACCGAGGTGGCCCGACGCAGCATGCTGGATCGCGGCTACGGCAAGGTCATCTGCATCACCATGACCCCCCGGCGGGGCATGCCAGGGATGTCGCATTCCTCGGCCGCGCGTGCTGCGGTTGAGTCATTGGTGCGAACCTGGGCGGCCGAATGGGGTCGGCGAGGGGTACGTGCGGTGGCCGTCGCCCCGGGAATCGTCCACACCGAGGTCATCAGCAAGTACGGACTAGATCCGGAAGCGATGAGCTCGGTCGTACCACTGGGTCGCCTACAGCGCCCCGAAGAGGTCGCGGAGTTGATCGCCTTCCTGGCTGCGCCAACCGGTGACTACGTCACCGGAACGACAGTGGTGATGGATGGCGGGCTCGATGTTTCCGGCCCGCACCCGCTCCAGGGCTGAGTGCTCCTGGGTTACCCTGACCAAGATTGATGGAGGTCTTGGCATGGGTACGAGTCGGATTCGTCTTCGCGTGGGCGCTGGAATCACTGGTTTCGTCATGATGATCGGTCTGGTTGGCGCAATGGCCATCGCGCCAGTGGCCCGGGCAGGCACGCCGGTGGTGTCGATGCCGAATGTGGTGGTGGCGAATCTGCCGAAATCGCTGAGTGCGCTGGCATCAGGAGTGCTGGTACAGCCGGAAGCCTCCAATGGGAATGCGGTTGTCGAGGGCTATGAATTAAGTGCACAGATCGCCCCGATCAACTACGCGGGAACCTCCGGGCCGGGTTCGTACTCGTTCACGTGGCTGTCCTGCCCGGCGAGGGGGGTGCCCGACACAAGTTGCGTGACGGCGTCGACCACCGGCACCGTCAAGGGTGATCCAGGCGGTGGCAACAGTCCCTACACGGCAACCGCAAATGACGCGATGCGCTACCTGCGGTTCGCGCTGACGGTGACGCCTTCAGGGTCATGGGACTCAGCACGAACGGTGACATCTGATCCGGCGAAGGACATCTTCGTGATGCCGGGCCCGATCACCGGGGCGCAGCCGCAGGTCAGCCCTTATCAAGCCCTGGGCACGACCGGGGTGGCGAACCTGAAGGCGTGGACCCTGCCGTCGTCGGCGGTGTTTCGCGTCCGGGATGTATCGGTGTGGGCCTGTACCTCGGCGACGGCCGGGCAAACCGCTGGAAAGGACTTCGCGCCGGACGCATCGGGTTGCACCAAACTGACCCTGTCGAGCAATCCATCCAGTACTCCCGACGAGGTAGCGCTGACCTTCCTGATCCCGGCGGGGGCAAGTGGCCAGTACCTGCTGGTGTCGGACACCATCACCGTTGCCTCAGGCGCGAGTGCCCTGCTGTCTGCCTGGGTGGTGCGCTCAGCTACAGCACCGCTGCCGGGTCAGCAGTCGGTGACCCCGACCCCGGCGCCGGTGCCCGGGGCTACGCCCACGATCGCGGTAGCGGCACTTGGCTCGGTCAAGAGGGGAGGCACGTACGCGGTCAGCATCGCGGTGAGCCCGTCATCCTCTGCCGGCACCGCGACAGTTCGCCTGGTCACACGTGCCAAGAAACCGGCTACCGTCCAGACCCTCAAGGCGATTCGGGTAGTTGCGGGTCAGGGAGCATCGAGCACCAGGATCGCGACGACGGTAAAGCCGGGCACCTACAACCTGGTCGTCCGGTACGCAGAGACCGCGACCGGCACGGCAACCAGCCGCACCAGGAAGGTCAAGATTTCCTAGCCGATTCGCCTCGCATGTTCCATCTAGCCGGTCTTGCCTAGTCCGGTGTGGCGGCGGAGGTCTGTCGGGCCGTTGATGTGCCGAAGTCCGGCCGCAGGGGCATCCCGCTGCGACCACCTGCCGCGAGCTTCACTCCGAGGGTCTGATGAAGCTGGATCGTGTTCACCTCGAAGCCGACGCGTGAGGCTGCCATGTACAGGCGCCACACGCGCGCGGTACCCAGGCCCGCCTCCTCGACGGCCTCATCCCAGTGGTCTTCGAGGTTCTGGCACCAGTGCTTGAGGGTGAGGGCGTAATGCTCGCGCAGGTTCTCCTCGTGGCGGATCTCAAAGCCCGCATCGTTCATGGCGCCCATGATCGTGGCCGGGCCGGATAGCTCCCCATCAGGGAAGACGTATCGGTTGATGAAGGACTTCCGGTAGTGGGTGGGCTCGATGTCATTGGGACGAGTGATCGTGTGATTCAACATGCGTCCTTCAGCCTTGAGCTTGCCGAAGAGGAAGCTGAAGTAGCTGGCGTAGTTGGCCCGGCCGATGTGCTCGGTGAGCCCGATCGACGACACCGCGTCGAAGTTCGACTCGGTCACGTCCCGATAATCGCTGAAGCGGATCTGGGCTCGATCGGCTAGTCCTGCATCAACGATCGCCTGCTGCCCCCACAGAGCCTGCTGCTCAGAGAGGGTGACCCCAATCGCGGTCACCCCGTAGTTGCGGACCGCGTGAAGCACCATGCCGCCCCAGCCGCATCCAACGTCGAGCAATCTCATGCCGGGCTGGAGGCCAAGCTTGCGGCAGACGAGGTCGAACTTCTCGTCCTGGGCGACTTCCAGGGACGCATCTGCGGTCGGGAACACAGCACAGGTGTACGCCATCGAGGGCCCAAGAACCCATCGATAGAAACGATTAGAAACGTCATAGTGATGGTGGATGGCATCAGCGTCCCGACCCTTGGAATGTCGTTCGCCGCTGAGGGTGCGCTCCTGGGGCGGAACGGCGGGACGCTTTACCGCGGCTGGCAGCAGAGTCTTGGCGATGCGAGCCTTGTCGGCGATCGTCAGGTGGGTGACGTTGAGGGGAAACAGCCGACTGATGGCCTCGTAGGCATCGCCGTGGATCTCCAGTTCACCCGTGACGTAGGCACGAGCCAGGCCGAGTTGCGAGGGTGCTCCCGCGAAGTACTCCACCGCCCGAGGGCTGCGTACCTCCAGGATCACGGGAGCATCAGTCGGGCCGGATTGAGAGCCGTCGTACGCGCGGAATCCCACTCCGCGATCCTCCGGAACGATCTGCGAGAAGACCTCAGCGAGCTTCATCGACGTTCGACCACCTTTTCGTACAGGCCCAGCAGGCGCCCCTGCGGGTCATACCTATCCTTCAACGTTGAGTACTCATCGCCCCCGTAGATCGACCAGAAGGTGTCTCGGTCGTAGAAGGCAGTTGAATATAAGGACTTTCGACCGTCCAGGTCAGTTACTTTCGCCTCAATGAGCCGGTTCACTCGGCCGTCATCGGGGTTTACCCCCTCAGGAAGTGGGACGGTCGACCAGAAGCCGACGTTGACGTAGGTGACCTGCGGATCGAATTCGTAGAGGGGCCAGCGTGCTGCGGGATCGCGCTGCCTCATTGGGCACACCCAGACCGGCTCGATGCCGACATCGCGATGGAAGAAGTCGAGAAAGTCGGCGAGTGCATCAACGGGCACCTCGATGTCCTGGACGACCGGCTCGCGCCGGGGCTTGCCTTGGAGGCGAGCCAGCTTGCCACTGACATCGTGGCGCCGATCGAAGGCGACGAGCTTCCAGTAGACGTCACTGCGCAACTTGGACTTGGGCCACAGCCGCCGGATCGCCGGCTTCTGGGCACCGAAGGCCCGTGAACACCAGAACCAGTCGGTATCCCACCGCCACAGGTAGTCGTGGATGGTGAGGGCGTCCTCGGTGCGTTGCTGGATGGACCGGTAGAAAATGCCCATGCCGGTGTAGTCGCTAGGGGTGAGCCCGGCTGGCAGCTCGTCGACCATCGTCCCGATCGTCAGGTACTGCTCGGAGGCGGAGAAGACCGTCCCGTCCAGGAAGTGAATGGGACGCCCCTCGTGCTGGCCGGCGTCCACCAGTGCTGATATCGCCTCCGCCATCGCGGTAGCCGAGTCATATCGCAGGTGGCGAAGGTGAACGTACGGCTTGGTCTCCTCAAGTTCGATGCGCAGCCGCAGCGCGTAGCCCAGGGATCCATATGAATTCGGGAAACCGTAGAAGAGGTCGCGGTACTCGTTGTCCGGCGTGGCGGTGACGACCTCGCCCGCTCCGGTGAGGATGTCCATCTCGAGGACGGACTCATGTGGTGTCCCGTGCCGAAAGCTCGCGATT
>JAULZL010000483.1:0-19549 GCA_032117355.1 Candidatus Nanopelagicales bacterium | reverse complement strand
CACGACCGATCACAAGGTGGTCGGCATCCAATACCTCGTCATGGCGCTGACCCTGCTCGGTGTTGGCGGCACCCTGGCCATGATGATCAGGACCGAGCTTGGCGCCACCTGGATGGAAGTCTTCAACCCAGACGTATACAACTCCATCGTCGGTACCCACGGCATCGTGATGATCATCGCCATGATCATCGTGGTCTCCGGGCCGATTGGTAACTTCATCGTTCCGATCATGATCGGGGCGCGTGACATGGCATTCCCGCGACTCAACGCACTCAGTTTCTGGCTGCTATTCGCGGCGGTGCCGCCGTTGGTGCTGTCCTTGTTCGTGGGTGGCATTCGCGACGGATGGTCGGTTTACCAGCCCCTCAACCTCCAGGGCCCACCCGGCATGATCGGCTACCAGATCTGCATCATCGTCTTCGCTCTTTCAACGGCCATTGCCAGCGTGAACCTGATGACGACGATCCTCACGATGCGGGCTAAGGGAATGACCTGGGCTCGCACGCCGATCCTGGTCTACGGAATTTTCGCGGCTGCGCTTATGGGGCTGTACGCATTCCCGTTCTACCAGTACTCGCAGATCCTTTCCCTTACCGATCGCGTGTGGAGTACCTCCTTCTTCGATCCACAAAACGGTGGCAGTGTCTGGCTTTACGAGAACCTCTTCTGGCTTCTCGGCCATCCCGAGGTGTACGTCATCCTTATTCCCGCGATGGCGGGCTGCATGGAACTCATGCCGGTGTTCATGCGCAAGCCTCTCTTCTCGTTCAACACGGCGATCGCTGGGATTGTCGGGGTTGTCGGGCTCAGCGGCGTCGTATGGGCGCACCACATGTACATGACCGGATGGGCCCCGCAGGCCGGGTACCCGTTCATGCTGTCGACCGAGCTGATCTCCATTCCGGTCGGGCTACTCGTCCTCGTCGTCATTGGCACTCTCTGGCGCGGAACAGCATGGACGAGGCTGCCGCTGATGGCCATCTACGCGGTGGTCTTCAACAAGATGATCGGTGGCGTAACAGGCATTTACCTGTCTGACGTTCCCGTCGATCAGTACTTCCACGGCAGCATGTTCGTGACCGCGCACTTCCACTACATGCTGATGGGTGCTGGGCTCTTCGGTGCGATGGGCGTCACGGCGTTCTGGTTCCCGAAGATGACGGGTCGGATTCTCGACGAGAGGGTGGGGTCCATCGGATTCTGGACCGCTTTCGTGGGCTTCCAGATCTGCTTTGGTTCCATGTTCGTCGCAGGTTTGCAGGGCCAGCCTAGAAGAGTCCTTCAGTTCGACAGCCTCTTCAACATCTCAAACTGGATCTCAACCGTCGGCGCTTACATAATCGGGATCGGCATGTTGATCTTCCTCTCCGCGATCATTCAGAGTTGGCGCAGTGGCGCCCCTTCTGGATCCAACCCGTTCGCTTCCAAGTCATTGGAGTGGCAGACGGCAACCCCGGTGCCCTTGGACAACTTCCCCGTTCTTCCGGTAGTCACCGAGCGCCCCTACGAGTACGGGGTCCCTGATCCCCTCGCCTACGTCAACCCGGATCGTGATCCGGCTACTGAGAAGGTCGGTGCCCAGTGAGTGCGACCACGGACGTACTTTCGCCAACCACGGGCGAGCCAATCGATGTCGTGGCGCGTCGCAATCGGCTCGGAGTGCTGCTGCTGATCGTCTGTGATCTTGCGGGCACCCTCGCGCTTCTGGTCTCCTACTCCTACCTGTGGTCACTGAATGTCAATGACGCGTGGGCGCCCAACACCATCCAGTACGGCGGCAATGGCAACGTCATCGGACGAACGAGCCTGCCGTTCGCAGATGACTGGCCCTTCTGGGTGATCTTTCTCGGCGTGATCGTGACCTGCGTGCTCATGTGGACTGGGTATCGCGGTATTCGCGATGGACACCGCGGGCGATTGATTGGTGCGGCCAGCCTCGCGGGTCTTGTCGGACTGGTGACTTTGGTCGGTCAGATCGTCCAGATGAAGTCATTCCCCTTCCAGCCGAGTAACGGATCGTACGCGTCGGCGGTCTACCTACTGACGGCCGCCAACGTCGTTCACCTGGCCGTGGGTGGATTCTTGATTCTGGGGGTTGTCAATCGGGTTCGCTCTGGCCGGATAACGGTCGCCGACCCATCGCAGGCCAGGTTGGTGTCCATCTGGGTGACTTGGCTGGTGGTCGCCTGTTTCTTCAGCACCCTGTTTACCTCGGTGATGAAAGCGAGCCCCAACGCCAATCCGCCTGAGTTCGGCAGCATTACGCGTTCAGCGACAACCCCATCGATGGCTCCTGCGAACCCGGCTGCGTCCTCTGCCGCATCGCCTTCGGCTGCCACGTCAGGATCGTGAAACCCGCCTGGCGCGCTGCCGCGGGCCTGGCAATCTGCGCTCCCGTTCTGCTTGTTGCCCTCTGGGTCATCGGTGCCCTCGATGTCGTGGAACTAGTAGGTGTCCCGCAGCCACCTGCCGCCACGATCTGGCTGGTGCCCTTTGCTCGACTCCTGCGCGACGTATGCGCGGCGATGACGATCGGGCTTGTGCTCGTCGGCGGCGTACTTGCCGATCAGCCCCAGCCGCGGCTGCTCCGGCTGGGTTCGCTTTTCGCACTTGGTTGGCTGCTGAGCCTGGGGGTCTTCATCGTCCTGAGCGTGTCGGAGATTCTGGCATTCCCGCTTTCCGCTGCGGTGGACCCAATCGTGGTGTGGTCCTTCCTGACCCAAACGACCTTGGGCCAGACAATGCTGGTCCAGGCCGTCTGCGTTTCGCTGGCTGCGCTCCTGTGCTGGGCCGTCCTCGGCAGACCTACGGGGCTGATCGTGCTGGGGCTCGCGGGAGCGGGGGCGACCTCGGTGGCAGTCACCGGCCATTCTGGGCTGCACGCGGGTCACGAGGCCGCCTCGATCAGCCTGGCCTTGCACATTGCGGCCGCATCAGCGTGGATCGGTGGACTGGTAGCCGTGTGCATCCTCGTCGTCCAACAGGGCTGGGGCGCAGCAGTCGTCCTACGGCGATACAGCGCGGTGGCCTTGGTGTGCGTGATCGTGTTGGCTGAGAGCGGATTGATCAACGCCTCCCTTCGCCTTGATGGACCTGCGGCACTGGCCTCGTCTACGTACGGAACGATCGTTCTTGCCAAGGCAACGCTGCTCGCTTGGTTGGTCCTCCTCGGTTGGCGCCAACGCACCCTGATCGTTCGACGTTTCGCCGGATCTCCGGGTGACCAGCGACTAGCGACTGACCCCCGACAGTTACTCCTGCGCCTTTCTTTTCTCGAGCTCCTCGTCATGGGCATCGCAATCGCGCTCTCCGTGGCACTATCCCGTACGGCCGCCCCCGAGGGGCAGCTGCCGATCACCTCCTTCAGCCAAGGAGCGATCCTCACGGTGGCGCTGGGTATTCCCCTGCTGGTACTGCGAGTGATCCAGCCGGGGAGCCAGCGTTCACGGCTGCAGTCCTTCCCGGAGGTTCCCGCCGTGTTGCTGTTGATCGTGATGGCGACGGTCTCCATCGGCACCACCCTGCAGGGAACCTTCGGTGCTCAGTGGGGGGCAAGCCTTGGGCTGGTGATGCTCATCCTGGCTGGATTAGCCTTCGTTACTGCGGTCGACCGAGCGGGTTCGGTGTCGGCGATCGTTATCGTCATGGCCGGTTGGCCCGTCATCTTCTGGCTGACGTTGCGCTTGGAGAATCAGGTGTGGGATCCCACGGGCTGGCTTTGCGTCGCGCTCGGGGAGATGCTCCTGGGCCTTCTCGCGTGGCGGAGCATGCGTTGTGGTGCATCGAATCGTGAGCGAGGTGCGGCGTGGGCAACCGTCGGATGAAGGACTTCTTGACCTTGCACATCCCGCTCGTGCTGGTCTTGGCCCTGAGCATCACGGCTACCGTGATTGAGTACCGACGGGCGGGCGAGGGGGTTGCCCGGGCCTGGGCCTACACCTTCCAGTGGCCGATCATCGGGATCTTTGGCGTGATCGTGTGGAATCGGTACCGCCGACACGGAAATCTGAGCAGGTGGTTTGCCACCCGATACCGGGAGCGCATCGCAGCCTTCCAGGATGAGGATCGCCAACGCGAAGCGCGCGAGGCTGATGCCGATAGGCGTCAGCGCGAAGAATCCGATCCGGATGCCGTTGCCTGGCGTGAGCACGTCTCCCGGCTACAGGCTCAGGCCGCCCCGGTTGAGCCTGGACCGACTACGCGACCGGACGCGCCAGCCCCGCTGGAAGCCTCGAAGCAGCGGCCCCGTCAACCATGAAAAGCGTTCGCTCCCGGCCATGAACGCCGGCCGCTGGGATTTGCAGGGGTCCGGCTGACTGGTCCAGGGCCAGCCGCAGGGCGCTTGACTTTGCCTCCCCGCTGACCAAGAGCCAGACCTCAACGGCCCTGCTCAATGCGTGCAGGGTCAACGACACCCGGGTTGGTGGAGGCTTGGGCGAGCCGTGGACGGCAACCACGTTGAGGCTCGCCTCATGTATCCCGGGCGACTCAGGAAAGAGCGAGGCAATGTGGCCATCGGGGCCCATGCCAAGCAGTAGTACCTCGAAGGCAGGGACGTCACCGTGGTCCTCGGGCCGGCAATGACGGGCCAGAAGTCTTGCGTACTCTGCGGCAGCGTGCTCGGGCGACGGGCTCAGGTCGGGTCCAGGGATCGGATGGACTCGCTCGGGATCGACATCGACGTGGTCCAGAAGGGCTCGCCGGGCAGTTGTTTCATTGCGCTCCGGATGCCCGTTCGCAAGGAATCGCTCGTCACCCCACCATAGATCGATTGCCTGCCAGTCGATGCTGTCCCGACCCGGTGACGCAGCAACCTCGGCGAGTACGGCCGTACCGATCGTGCCGCCCGTCAAGACTACGTTGATCGAGCCCCTGTCGGCCTGCCGTTCGACGATCCGAGTGATGAGCCGTGCCGCAACGGACTGGGTGAGGTCCAGTTCCGTTGGATGAAGGAGGACTTCCGTAGCACTCACGACGTTGACAATTCAGTTAGCGAGGACACCACTTCGCGATAGGCCTCGTCGGAGTCAAGTCGGCGCAACTCCTCGGCTAGCAAGTCATGCAGTTCCCGGGGTGGCAATGGCAGTCGTGACGACGGGCCATCCGGACGCTCCAGCAGAACACGGTGGTCATCAATGCGCTCGACTCGCACCTGCCCTGCCTTCGTAGCAATCGCGATCGATGTCAGTTCCGGGTCGGAACCCAAGGCCATGTCAACCGGAATCCTCAGGCACTTGCGTAGCCAGGTGGCCATCAGCACCGCGCTGGGATCGATGCCGTCACCGGTGACGACCGCAGACGTCACAGTCCCAACGGGATGATCGAAGACAGAAGCGAGGATGGACCTCCACGAAGTCAAGCGAGCCCAGGCAAGGTCGGTATCGCCCGGCCGATAGCCCGTACGACGCATGTCGAGAGCCGCAATGGGGTCTACGCACGCGGCGGCATCGGTGATACGGCGCTGGGCATGCCGGCCGATGGGATCGTCCGCGGGAACGGCGGGGGACTGACCGGGCCAGAAGGCAACGACGGGAGTATCGGAAAGCAGCAGTGGTACGACGACCGAATTCGCGTGCTCGGCCAGTCGCGCTCGGAGCCGCAGGATGGCGACTTCACCTGGCCCCTCGTCGCCCCCGACGCTGATCTCGGCATCAAGTCGGGTCACCTTGTCGTCGGGCCGCGGGACGACGGTGAGGATGCGCATGGGATGCAGTCGGGCTGCGGCAACCGCGGCCGATGTTGCGTCCGCCTGGGTGTCCTCGTCCGCCATGATGATCAAAGTCAGCACCATGCCGGTAGCCGCAGCGCCCATTCGGTGCCGCTCGCGGGCAATGGCCGCTGAGACCAGACCGCCGCTGGTGTCCTCGAGTCGAATCATGGCCTCCTCCAGGATCGCCCATCACGAGCAAGCATCTCGTACTGCGAGTGGGGTCCCCAGCCTCCTGATACGTACTGCTCAGGCTTGCCTCGGGCCGACCACCGATCCAGGATCGGGTCGAGAATCCGCCAGCCCAACTCAACCTCTTCGTGTCGCGGGAACAGCGGGGGATCACCGAGCAGAACATCGAGAATCAGCCGCTCGTAGGCCTCGGGGCTGCTGTCCACGAAGGACTCGCCGTACTGGAAGTCCATCGTGACATCACGAACCTCAATGGACGAGGTGTTGGGCACCTTGGAGCCAAACCGCACGGTGATGCCCTCATCAGGCTGGATTCTGAACACGAATGCGTTGTTGCCGAGTTCCTCCACGGCAGTCTTCTCAAAGGGAAGGTGCGGCGCCCGCTTGAAGATTACGGCCACCTCTGTGACTCGTCGGCCCAGTCGCTTGCCGGTTCGCAGGTAGAAGGGAACCCCTGCCCATCGCCGGTTCTCGACATCGAGTCGGATTGCCGCAAAGGTTTCGGTAGCCGAGGTGGGTGCGATGCCGTCCTCCTCCAGGTATCCCTTGACCGGGATACCGCCCTGCCAGCCGGTCGCGTACTGACCGCGCGCTGAGTGCTTGCCGATATCGCGCGGTACTCGAATGGCCCGCAGCACCTTCTCCTTCTCGGCGCGAACGTCATCGGCGTTGAAGGAGAGTGGCTCCTCCATGGCCGTCAGGGCCATCAGCTGAAGCAGGTGGTTCTGGATGACGTCGCGGGCAGCGCCGATGCCGTCGTAGTAGCCGGCGCGCCCACCAATGCCGATGTCCTCTGCCATCGTGATCTGGACGTTGTCGACGTAGTTGCCGTTCCAGAGAGGCTCGAAGATGGCATTGGCGAATCGAACGGCAAGAATGTTCTGGACCGTCTCCTTGCCCAAGTAGTGGTCGATCCGGAAGACCGAGCCCGAGGGGAACACCTCGCCAACGATCCGGTTGAGGTCCTCAGCACTCCGAAGGTCATGGCCGAAGGGCTTTTCGATGACCACTCGCCGCCACGCCCCGGGTGCGGTCTCGGCTAGGCCGGACGTCTTCAGGTGCTGCAGGACCACGGGGAATAGGCCCGGCGGGATCGACAGGTAGAACGCGTGATTTCCATTCGTACCGCGCTTGGCATCGAGGTCAGCCACGACCCTCTTGAGTTCGAGGTAGGACTGCTCGTCCCCAAGGTCACCGGAGACGAACCGGATTCCCTCGCTGAGTTGCTTCCAGGTCTCCTCCCGGAAAGGAGTTCGCGAGTGCTCCCGAACGGAGTCGTGCACGATCTGGGCAAAATCCTGGTCGGCCCAGTCGCGCCTCGCGAAGCCAACCAGGGCGAAGCCAGGGGGCAGCAATCCGCGATTGGCAAGGTCGTAGATCGCGGGCATCACCTTCTTGCGCGATAGGTCTCCCGTCACACCGAAAAGCACGACCCCGCATGGGCCGGCAACCCTGGGCAGACGCTGGTCGAGCGGACTGCGCAGGGGATTGGTCACCGGTTACTCGCCTGCTCGAGCGCATGGGCTACGGATGACCTGAGTTGCTCCCATGAGTCAATGAACTTCTGAACGCCTTCAGCCTCGAGCTTCTCGCACACTTCTGCCTCGGCGATGCCCAATTCGGCTAGCGCTTCCCACACGGCCACGGATTCTGCAGCAGTTCCAGACACCGTGTCACCGTGCACTCGTCCATGGTCAGCCACAGCATCCAAGGTCGGCTCAGGCATTGTGTTCACGCAACCGGCGACAACGAGGTCGATCACATATCGCGTGTCGTCATAGCCGGGATCCTTCACCCCAGTGGACGCCCACAGGGGCCGCTGCGGGTTGGCCCCGGACGCGGCGAGGGACTGCCAGGCATCCTCGGCAAGGCCGTTGACATGCGCTGCCCAGGCCAGCCGGGCATTCGCGATCGCAGCCATGCCACGAAGTGCCATGGATTCATCTGTCCCGAGTGCATCGAGTCGACTGTCGACTTCAGTGTCCACTCGACTGACGAAGAAGGAGGCGACGGAGTGGATGGTGCTGATGTCTCGTCCGGCAACTCGGGCCTGCCTCAGGCCCTCCTCGAAGGCGCGTACGACCTCCAGGTACCGGGTAACGGAGAAGATTAGGGTGACGTTGACACTCATGCCTGCGGCAATCGTTGCCGTGATGGCCGGGAGTCCGGCCCTGGTCGCGGGAATCTTGATGAGCAGGTTGGGTCGGTCGACCGTTGCCCAAAGTTCCGCTGCCTGAGTGACGGTGGCCGCCGTGTCATTGGCAAGTCGGGGATCCACCTCAATCGACACCCGGCCATCGACTCCGTTGGATGACTCCCAGGTACTGGTGAAAAGGTCGCAGGCTGCGCGGACGTCATCGGTCGTCATGACTCGGATTGCCTCGTCGACATCAAGGCCCGCATCGGCCAGCGAGGCCACCTGAGGGGCATAGGCGGCAGCGCCCGTGGACATCGCCTTGTCGAAGATCGATGGATTCGTGGTGACCCCGCGAACGCACGAGTCGCTGATCAGCCGGGCAAGTCCACCGGACTCGATTCGATGGCGATCTAGATCGTCAAGCCAGATGGAGACACCGGCTTCGGTGAGGTCCACGAGGGGTTGGGGTGGCTTTGGCATCAAGTCCTCCTGGCTAGGTCAGTGATTGGCGTGCGGCGTCGACGACCGCATCGACGGTAATCCCAAACTCGGTGAAGAGCACCTGGCTGTCGGCACTTGCACCGAAGTGGTCTAGGCCGATGACCCGACCTCGGGAGCCCACGTACTTCCACCAGCCGAAGGTTGCGCCAGCCTCCACCGCAACGCGGGCGGTGATGGCCGAGGGTAGGACGGATTCCCGGTAGTCGGCATCCTGTTCGTCGAACCACTCCAGGCATGGCATGGACACCACCCGGGAGCGAATGCCGCTTTCGGCCAATTGAGCGCCGGCAGCCAGCGCGAGTTGCACCTCGGATCCGGTGGCAAGCAGGAGGACCTGCGGGTCCGGGGAGTCGGCGATCACATACGCCCCACGGCGCACACCTTCTCGTGCAGTCCCGTGTTCGATGACGGTTGGCACATTCTGTCTCGTGAGGACGAGGCCGACCGGTCGACGTTCGCCCAGGGTGGCCCGCCAGGCGGCGGCCGTCTCGTTGGCATCTGCCGGACGGACGATCGACAGCCCAGGGATGGCGCGCAGGGACCACAGATGTTCGACTGGCTGATGTGTGGGGCCGTCCTCGCCCAGACCGATCGAGTCATGGGTCCAGACGAAGGTACTGGGCGCCTGCATGAGCGCTGCTAGGCGAACGGCGCCCCGCATGTAGTCGCTGAAGACGAGGAAGGTCCCCCCGAATGGTCGGGTAAGGCCGCCGAGGGCGATTCCGTTGACGATCGCGCCCATCGCGTGCTCGCGGATTCCGAAGTGGATGACCCGGCCGTACGGGGATGAGTTGGGAATCTGGGAGGACGCCGGCAGAAAGCTCGGCGCGCCCTCGATGGTGGTGTTATTCGACTCGGCAAGGTCAGCAGAGCCACCCCATAGCTCGGGCATCACGGGGGCAAGGCTGTTGATCGCCTCGCCCGAAGCTTTGCGCGTCGACACCGATGATCCGAGGTCGTAGCGGGGGAGCACCGAGTCGATACTCCGGGGCAGTTCCTTGGCTCGCAGTCGGTCGAGAAGTGCGGCGCGGAGCGGCTCGCGCACACGCCATAGTTCAAATGCAGCATCCCATTGGGCTCTCAACTCGGTCGCCTGGTTGTCGAGCCGGGAGCGCACGGTGGCGAGGACGTCGAGGTCGAATGCGAAGTCCGTGGACGGGTCGAGTCCGAGGGCCTCCTTCGTGGCGGCCACTTCAGCCGCCCCCAGGGCCGACCCATGGGACTTCGCCGTGTTCTGGGCATGCGGCGCGGGCCAGGCAATGGTGGTTCGCACCCGAATGAAGGTCGGCAGGTCCGACTGGAGTGCACCGTGCATGGCGTCGAAAAGTCGGGGAAGGTCAACATCGCCGTCTGGCGTGCGATCCACCTCACATGTCTGCCATCCGTAGGACGCGTATCGCGCGACGACGTCCTCGGTAAAGGCGACCGCTGTGTCGCCTTCAATGGAAATCCGGTTGTCATCCCAGATCACGCACAGGTTCTTGAGTTGCTGAGTTCCGGCGAGCGAGGATGCTTCGGAACTGATGCCCTCCTCGAGGTCGCCATCCGATGCGATGACCCAGATCCGGTGGTCGAAGGGGCTGGCACCCTCGGGAGCATCGGGATCAAAGAGTCCCCGTTCGTACCGAGCACCCATCGCCATGCCCACGGCGGTCGCCAAGCCATTGCCGAGCGGACCGGTGGTTGTCTCCACCCCGGCCGTGTGGCCGTACTCAGGATGCCCGGGGGTACGGCTTCCCCAGGTGCGAAAACTCGCGAGGTCCTCCATATCCAAGCCATATCCGGATAGAAACAACTGGCTATAGAGCGTCAGGCTGGAATGACCCGCCGACAGCACGAAGCGATCTCGACCCAACCAGGATGGGTCATGCGGGTCGTGTCGCAGCATCCGCTGGAAAATCAGGTACGCAACGGGCGCAAGGCTCATTGCAGTACCAGGGTGGCCGTTGCCCGCCTTCTGCACGGCGTCCGCAGCGAGTGCCCTCAGATAAGCCACCGCCCGGTCGTCGTTGCTGGTCCAGTCCAGTGCCTCGCGCGTGGTCACAGTCACGAAACCTCACCCTAACGAAGTCGCCCCCATGCAGACGCGATGACAGCCGGGGCTGTTCCGCCGCACTACGCTAACGATCGTGCCGTCCACTGGAGTTGCTGCGATTCGCGTCCGTGGGGCCGGCGCCCGACTACGGGCCCACGTTGCCCTGACCAAGCCCCGGATCGTTGAACTGCTCCTTGTCACGGCCGTTCCGACCATGTTTCTCGCGGCCGGGGGCCTTCCCACCGTGCGGGCGACCGTGGCTGTCCTTATTGGTGGTGCGCTTGCCGCCATGGGCGCGAACACCCTCAACAGCGTCTACGACCGTGACATCGACGCTCTCATGCACCGGACGGGTAAGCGGCCGGCCGCAACCGGACTGGTGAGCGCGCGAGCCGGAGTCTTCCAAGGGCTCGTTCTCACCATTGCAAGTGCCTTCTTCCTGGCTTGGTGGACGAATCTCCTGGCGGCCGGACTTGCCCTGCTGGCGGTTTTCCTTTACGCGGTCGGATACACCATGTGGCTCAAGCGCCGCACGCCACAGAACATCGTGTGGGGCGGTGCCGCTGGTTGCATGCCAGTACTCATCGCGTGGTCAGCCGTGACCGGGGGCCTCACCTGGACACCGGTCGTCCTGTTCTTGATCGTGTTCTTCTGGACGCCACCGCACTACTGGCCCCTCGCAATGAAGTATCGGGAGGACTACGCCGCAGCTGGTGTGCCGATGTTGCCGGTCGTTCGCACGGCTCCGCAGGTTGCCGTCAGCATCACGCGCTACTCGTGGGTGATGGTCGGCACGTCCCTGCTGTTGATTCCGATCGCGCCCATGGGCCCGGTGTACGCGGCTGTCGCGATGGTCCTAGGTGCAGCATTTCTCTGGCAGGCCTACGTCCTGCGGCGCACGACGCAGCAGGACGAGTCGCGCGTCGAGGCGGTCGCTATGCGACTTTTCCACGGATCGATCACCTACCTTGCGCTGCTCTTCCTGGCCGTGGCGATCGATCCGTTCCTGATCACGTTCTAGGACAGTTGCGAGTCCCGTCCAGGCCTTAGGTCCACGACATGGGTTTGAGGACGCAAGCTGCCGCGGACTAGCCGCGAGTTCGTTGGCTACCGGGTAGAAGCAGCACGGCAACCCAGAGGACCACGGCCCCAAGGACGTGCAGAGTCACCAAGACGATAGGCAAGCCGGTGAAGTACTGCACGTATCCCACCAGGCCCTGCACAAGTGCCACGATGAGCACGATCAGGGCTGCTCGACGCGCCCGCTTCGGCGCATCCGTCAGCCGTAGGGCCAGCAGTAGTGCCAGCAGTAGCCCGAGGAAGAAGAGCACGACATCGGCGTGCAGCCAGGCAACCGTGCGAGGGTCGAAACTGAATCGGTTCTCGGCATCGGCGTCACCACTGTGCGGACCGCTTCCGGTGACGATGACGCCAAGCAGCACGACAAGGCCGGAGACCCCGATCAAGCCCCAAGTCAGCCAGCGAATCTCCCTGCGCACCTGCAAGACGAGCGGCCGGTCTCCAACGTCACCGGATCGGGTTACCAGGGCCACACAGCCGGCGACGATAACCATCGAGACCAGGAAGTGGGCCGCAACGGTTGTCGGGTGTAGTCCGGTGAGGACGGTCACCCCGCCGAGGATGGCCTGACCGACGGTGCCCAGGATGGGAATGACAGCCAGGATCAACAGCACCTTGCGTGCGGGTGCACCGAGACGAGTCCGTCGGCGTTGGTCGATGATCGCGGCCACGATGGCGGCAATGGCAAGCACGACAAGGACGAATGTGAGCATGCGATTGCCGAACTCGACGTACTTGTGCCACTGCTCCTCTTGACGAGCGGTTGGCACATAGGAGCCCTCGACGCATTCGGGCCAGGTCGGGCAGCCAAGGCCCGACCCTGTCAGGCGCACGATCGCCCCGGTCAGGATGATGCCCATCTGCGCGACCAGATTGGCGACATAGATTGCCCGTACCCGTCGTCCGGCCATGCCGGTTGGTCGAGCAGTACCCGTCGGCCGAGCAGGAATGGTCATCTCCACAGACTACGGCGCCCAGCGAAAACTGCGCCGAGCCAGAAGGGCGCCTACCAGGCCCCAGGCCACCAGCAGTCCAAGGCTGCTCCAGGGCCAGACAGCCTCGTCGAGTGCGGACCTCAGACCTTCGGCCAGTGCCGAGCTCGGCAGCGCACCAACGATCAGGCCCACCGGGGCGGGCATGCTGCCTGCTGGGATGAGGACACCGCCGAAGATCATCAGGAGCACGAAGATGCCGTTGGCAATCGCCAGCACGGCCTCCGCGCGCAACGCGCCGGCCAGGTAGACACCCCAGGCGGCAACGGCTACGCAGCCCACCAGGACGGTTGTGGCGAAGGCCAGCCAGGTGGCGCTGGGCACCCAGCCCAGTGCCAGGCTCACGGCGCAGATCAGACCAATCGAAGCCGTGGTGACCAGCGCTACTGATACCGCCTTGCCGAGCAGGAGCTCGGTCCGGGACAGCGGTGTCGTTCCCAGGAAGGCAAGGGCTCCCGACCGGCGCTCAAATCCGGTGCCGATGGCTACGGACGTGAAGCAGGTCCCGAGGACGGATACCGCGATGACGGTCGGCACGAGGGTGCTCATGCCACCGCCGAGTGGGCTGAGGCCGCTCACATGCATGCCGATCAGCAGGGCCACCGGAATGATGAAGAGCAGCAGGATCTGCTCGCCGTTGCGCAGCAAAAGCCGTAGCTCCCACCTCGCTTGGGCCAGCACCCGTGAGGCGGGCGTCATCGGGGTTCCTGCGCCGCAGACTCGATGAGGTCCTCCAGGGTCCGCAGACCGGGGCGCAATCCGCCTGCCAGGGCACCGTTCTTTGCGCACCAGGTGGCCACGGCGGACATCACCGCCGGCTCCGGTCGCCCACGGACGACGTAGCGTCCGGAACGGACCTCGATCACCTCGTAGCCCACGGGCAACAGGACCGAAAGGGTGCTCGTCTCGAGTCCGGCTGGGCCGTCGAAGGTGACTCCCTCGTCGGCGCCGATCAGTTCGGCGATCGAGCCGCGCGCCGTGACCGTGCCTGCACCCACAACAATCACTTGGTCGGCGAGGTCCTCGACGTCTGCAAGCTGGTGCGAGGTCAGCAGGATGCACGTCCCCGAGTCTCGGGTCCTCCGGAGCAGGTCGATCAGCGAGCGGCGAGCCAGCGGATCGAGTCCGGCCGTCGGCTCATCGAGGAACAGGACGTCAGGTCGTGGGAGCAGGGCAGCGGCCAGTGCAACCCGCTGGGCCTCACCTCCGGAGAGTCGACGGGTGACCGTCCGGGTCGAAGGATCGATGCCGACCTGCTCGAGAAGGGTCCGCGGATCCGCGGGGTGGGCGTAAAGCCGAGCCAGGTGGCGTAGCCACTCAAGGGGCCGAGCCGTGGGGTAAAGGCCACCTGACTGAAGCATGACACCGATCCGCGCCCTGATGCGGCTATCGGCAGGAGAGCCGCCCAGCAGGGTCACCGAGCCTGAGGTTGGCTGGCGAAGTCCGCAGCAGGCCTCCACCGTGCTGGTCTTGCCCGCACCATTGGGTCCCAGCAGGGCCGTCACGGTCGCGGGCTGGGCTACCAGGTCAACCCCGCGGACGGCGAGTAGGTCTCCGTACCGGATGGTCAGGTCGCGGACCCGAAGTGAGGCATCCACGGTCACGGCCCGAGCATAGGCACCCGGCGGGCACCGGATTCCGGACCCTGGTCTTGCGGACTTCCGGATATACGCAACACTTGCGTTGTGAAATTCCCCGGTGAGGCTGCTGAGCGGCTTGCCCGCCTGCTCCTTGACGGGCCGGCTACTCCCGCGGAGCTTGCCGAGCGCCTGCACCAGGCACCTGCCGGTATCCGGCGAACCCTGGCCTCGCTGTCCGAGCACGGCCTGGTCAGTGCCGCCGATCGGCCGCCGTTCGGGCCCGCGCCAACCCGAGGTCGCGGACGTCCCAGCCAGGTTTACAGCCTCACCGCCAAGGGTCGGGCGGCCCTGAGCCAGGGCTATGACGGCCTGGCACTCGATGCCCTGCGCTTCGTTCAGCGAACCCAGGGGGAGTCGGGCGTATATGCCTTTGCCCGCGAGAGGGCTGACCGCCTGATGTCTGCCAGGGCGATCCCGGCGGGCGATATCGCGTTTGCAGCGCCGATGATCGCCGAGGCATTGACCGAGGCTGGCTACGCTGCCGTCGTGGAGGCCCCCGCCGACCAGGGTCCGGTCGTGCAGATCTGCCAGCACGCCTGCCCGGTCATCGACGCCGCCGTAGAGTTTCCCGCCCTGTGCGATGCCGAGACCGACGCGCTCAGCGCAGTCCTTGGCCGCCATGTGACGCGCCTGGCCACGCTGGCCAAGGGCGATGGTGTGTGCACCACCGTGATCCCGACCACCGTAGATTCCAGCAGAAGGGCACCGGTATGACCGCGGACCAGGCAGCAATGATTGACGAGCTCGGCCGATACGAGTACGGCTGGCATGACCCGGACTCTGCTGGAGCCACTGCCCGACGCGGCCTCAATGAGGAGGTCGTACGCGACATCAGCGCTAAGAAGAACGAGCCGCAATGGATGCTCGACCTGCGCTTGAAGGGCCTGCGGCTGTTCGAGCGCAAGCCGATGCCGAACTGGGGCTCGGACCTCAACGGCATCGACTTCGACAACATCAAGTACTTCGTCCGCTCGACCGAGAAGCAGGCGACGAGCTGGGATGAGCTGCCCGACGACATCAAGAACACCTATGACCGACTCGGCATCCCCGAGGCTGAGAAGCAGCGGTTGATCTCCGGAGTTGCAGCCCAGTACGAGTCTGAGGTCGTCTACCACGCGATCCGCGAGGATCTCGAACAACAGGGTGTGCTTTTCCTCGACACAGACACCGGTCTGCGGGAGCATGAGGAGCTCTTCAAGGAGTACTTCGGGACGATCATCCCGGTCGGTGACAACAAGTTCGCTGCCCTCAACACCGCGGTGTGGTCCGGCGGTTCCTTCATCTACGTCCCCAAGGGCGTCAAGGTCGACATCCCGCTGCAGGCCTACTTCCGCATCAACACCGAGAACATGGGTCAGTTCGAGCGGACCCTGATCATCGTGGACGAGGACGCTTACGTTCACTACGTCGAGGGCTGCACCGCGCCGATCTACTCGACGGATTCACTGCACTCCGCCGTCGTTGAGATCGTCGTCAAGAAGGGTGCTCGCTGCCGCTACACCACGATCCAGAACTGGTCCACCAACGTCTACAACCTGGTGACCAAGCGCGCCGTTGCCCAAGAGGGCGCCACCATGGAGTGGATCGACGGAAACCTCGGCTCCAAGGTGACGATGAAGTACCCGGCAGTCTGGCTCACCGGCGAGCACGCGAAGGGTGAGACTCTCTCCATCGCGTTCGCTGGCCCGAATCAGCACCAGGACGCGGGTTCCAAGATGGTGCACGCCGCTCCTCATACGTCCTCGAACATCGTTTCCAAGTCGGTGGCTCGTGGCGGCGGCCGAACCTCCTACCGTGGCCTCGTTCAGATCCTCGAGGGCAGTCACGGGTCGCGCAGCACCGTGCGGTGCGATGCACTGCTCGTGGACGACATCTCGCGCTCCGACACATATCCCTACGTGGACGTGCGCGAGGACGACGTCTCGATGGGCCATGAGGCAACGGTTTCCAAGGTCAGCGAGGAGCAACTTTTCTACTTGATGTCCCGCGGCCTCAAGGAAGAAGAGGCGATGGCGATGATCGTGCGCGGCTTCATCGAGCCGATCGCCCGCGAACTGCCGATGGAGTACGCCCTTGAGCTGAATCGGCTCATCGAACTGCAGATGGAAGGGGCCGTCGGGTGACCGTGGCAACCCAACCGGCTCCCAGCCACGACCTCGCACCACGAACCGCATCCCTGGATCCATCGGACTTCCCCGTCCCGACCGGTCGGGAGGAGGAATGGCGATTCGCGCCGATGGATCGGTTCAGGTCATTCCTGACGCATGATCCGAACGCCGGAGCGGTGCGCGGCGAGGGTGGTGAACTCGTTCGGAACGTGGGTCCGTCGGAGGCGTCCGACTGGCTGCCAACCGACCTGCCCGCAGCGATCGCCCGTGCGGGGATCTCCAATGTCGTGATCGTCGACATTCCGGCGAACGCCGAGCTTGCCGAGCCGATCGTCGTCCGGCTCGCCGCCGATGCACCGACTGCCTACCAGCACGTCGAGGTTCGGGCTGGCGCATTCAGCAAGGCAACCGTGCTGCTCGAGCAGTCGACGGTTGCAGACATCAGCGGTGCGATCGTTGTGCATGTCGGGGATAGTGCGTCCCTCGAGGTGGTGTGCGTTCTCGACAGCCCGGGGCGGTACGCCTCGTGCTGGTCCACGACGATCGGCCGGGATGCAAACTTCGTCGGATGCGCGGTCACCATCGCGGGCAGTGCCGTGCGGATCCTGCCGTCGGTTCACTACGCGGGCCCAGGCGGCCGCGCCGAGCTCCTCGGTGTCTTCCTAGCCGACGGTGATCAGTACCTCGAGCACCGGATCTTCGTTGACCACGATCAGCCGAACTGCACCAGCAACGTCGTGTACAAGGGCGCGCTCTCCGGCCCGATGGCCCACACCGTGTGGGTTGGCGACGTTCTCGTGCGCCGAGCCGCTACCGGCATCAACACCTACGAGATGAACCGCAACCTGCTGCTTACCGAGGGCCCGCGAGCGGATTCGGTGCCGAATCTCGAGTTGGAGACCGGCAACGTGGAAGGGGCGGGCCATGCCAGCGCCACCGGCAGGTTCGACGAGGAGCAGTTGTTCTACCTCCAGGCGCGCGGCATCCCGGAGGACGTCGCCCGCCAACTGGTGGTTCGCGGCTTCTTTGCGGACGTCCTGGGCCGCCTACGGATGAAGGACCGTCAAAAGGACATCATCCAGCGCATCTCGACCAGGCTGGGTCTGGGGGAGGCCGAAGTGCTGGACGATGACGATGTCTGAGCTCGTTCCGGCCTGCGCTCTGGGCGAAGTCCCCGTGGGTACCTGCAAGGCAGCGATCGTCAATGGCACTGCCATCGTGATCGTGCGGACACAGGACGGGGTGTTTGCCCTGAAGGACGCGTGCTCGCATGCTGACGTGGCCCTCTCGGAGGGTGAGGTCAACGACGGCACCATCGAGTGCTGGCTCCATGGATCGGCCTTCGACCTGCGCACCGGCGAACCGCTTGGACTACCCGCGATCTCGGCCGTCCCCGTCTACCCGGTCACGGTTGATGGCGAAGGTGACGCGGCCATGATCCTGGTGGCCGACGTTCCCGCAAAGGCCTAGTTCGTGATCATCTGACTCGGCCAACTGAACCCGAAAACTTGAACCCGAAAACATCAAAGGACACATCATGAGCACGCTAGAGATCACCGACCTGCACGCTGACGTCCAGACGGACGCTGGCCCGAAGACCATCTTGCGCGGGGTCTCACTGACGATCGAGTCGGGCCAGACCCACGCCGTCATGGGGCCGAACGGTTCGGGGAAGTCCACCCTCGCGTATGTCATCGCGGGCCATCCCAAGTACGTCGTTACCAAGGGCAGCATCACCCTGGACGGTGTCGACGTGCTCGAGATGTCAGTCGATGAGCGGGCCCGCGCCGGCCTGTTCCTCGCCATGCAGTACCCCGTTGAGGTCCCCGGGGTTTCGGTATCCAACTTCCTGCGCACCTCTGTGACCGCCGTCCGCGGTGAAGCCCCCAAACTGCGCACCTGGATCAAGGACGTCAAGGAGTCGATGGCGTCTCTGCAGATGGATGCGGAGTTCGCCGAGCGGTCCGTCAACGAGGGATTCTCCGGCGGCGAGAAGAAGCGCCACGAGATTCTCCAGCTCTCGCTGCTCAAGCCTCGCTTCGCAATCCTCGATGAGACCGACTCCGGGCTGGATGTCGATGCCCTGCGCGTGGTCTCCGAGGGCGTCAATGCCTACCGCGAGACAACGGGTGGGGGCACCCTGCTCATCACCCATTACACGCGGATCCTGCGGTACATCAAGCCTGACTTCGTGCATGTCTTCGTTGACGGACGCATCGTCGAGAGCGGCGGACCAGACCTTGCCGACATCCTGGAGTCGAGTGGCTACGAGCGTTTCCTGACCGCTTCGACAACTGCGTAAGGCATGGACGTGAGCGGCCCGCTGGACGTCCAGCGCATCAAGAAGGACTTTCCGATCCTGCAGCGCACGGTGCGGGATGACCGTCCGCTGGTGTACCTCGACAGCGGAGCGACCTCTCAAAAGCCCGTTGCCGTACTTGATGCGGAGCGCTCCTACTACGAGAACTCCAATGCCGCGGTTCATCGGGGTGCACATGCACTTGCAGAGGAGGCCACGGAGGCCTACGAGCAGGCGCGCTCGACGATTGCAGGCTTTGTCGGTGCAAAGCCTGCCGAGATCGTCTTCACGAAGAATGCAACAGAAGCACTAAACCTGGCCTCGTACGCATTCTCGAATTCGACCGCACTCGCCCAGTGGGATTCCGCTGGCGAGCCGATCGATCCACGCTTTGTGTTGAAGCCTGGGGACTCGATCGTGGTTACCGAGATGGAGCATCACGCCAACCTCCTGCCGTGGCAGGAACTCGCCCGCAAGACTGGTGCCTCGCTGCGCTGGTTCCCGGTGACGGACGAGGGTCGGCTCGACCTTTCGTCCATGGACTCGATCATCGACGAAACGACCAAGGTGGTGTCGCTCGTCCACCAGTCCAACATCCTGGGAACCATCAACGCGGTGCGCCCGATCATGGATCGCACTCATGAGGTTGGGGCCATTGGCATCGTCGATGCATGCCAGTCGATTCCGCATATGCCCATCCACATGGCCGATCTCGGTGCAGATCTGGTCACTTGGAGCGGGCACAAGATGCTTGGGCCGACCGGCATTGGGATGTTGTGGGGCACGTCGGATGTCCTTGACGCTATGCCGCCCTTCCTCACCGGCGGATCGATGATTGCAATGGTGTCAATGGACCAC
>JAULZL010000482.1:0-15805 GCA_032117355.1 Candidatus Nanopelagicales bacterium | reverse complement strand
CCGACGAATGTCGCGGTGGCCGCAGCGCGACTGGGATTGCGGTCGGCACTCGTCACCGGGGTGGGGCGCGACGGCCTCGGCGAATACGCGCTTGCTCGCCTTGATGGGTTCGGCGTTGACACCTCATTCGTTCGCGTGATGGATTCGGGTCGGACCCCGCTGGTGCTCGCCTCGCTCGACCCACCCGAGGAGCCGGCCATCTGCTTCTATCGCGATGGTGACGCGCCCGATACCCGCCTTGATGCTGATGCGGTGCCGTCGTCGGATGTCGCGGATTGTGGTGTGTTGTGGACGAGTGGTTGCGCACTGGCTCAGCAGCCGACTGCCGACTCCATGCTCACCTGGATGCGCCTTCGCGAGCGACGTCATGTCGTCCTCGACTTGGACTACCGGCGAGCCCTGTGGCCCTCGCCGGAGGCTGCGCGCGAGGCCGCTACGACGGCAATTGAACTCTCGAGCGTGGTGGTCGGTAACCGCTCGGAGTGTGAGATGGCAGTGGGGACGAGGGAGCCGGATCTCGCTGCGGACCTCCTCCTTGCCGCAGGCGTCGACCTGGCCGTCATCAAGATGGGGGCGGACGGGGTGCTGTTCGCTACGCCGACCGAGCGCTGTCGCGTCAGGCCCACCCCGGTGACCGTGGTGTGCGGACTTGGATCCGGGGACGCATTCGGTGGCGCCCTCGCCTACGGACTGCAACGTGGCCTTTCCATCGAGCGGATGGGCCAGCTGGCCAACGCCTCCGGGGCGATTGTTGCTTCACGCCCCATGTGCTCAGACGCCATGCCAACCCTCGCCGAGGTCGAGGCCTTCCTGGCCTCTGGAGCCACCAATGGACAGGAGATCAGAACGTGACGACTGCTGACGGTCTGAGCTGGAAGTCCTATGACGGAATCCTGCAGGCACGGCTGCGTGAGCCGCACTCCTTGCGCGCCGCCCTGTCGGGCCGCCGCCGCCGGCCGCTGCTCGGCGACGATGGGCGCCTGCTGCTGCTTGCGGCCGACCACACGGCCAGGGGCATGCTCGCGGTTGGGTCCAATCCCCTTGCGGTCGCGGATCGATTCGACCTTCTGAACCGGCTGGTGGTTGGACTGCAGGACCCTCGGGTTGATGGGGTTCTCGCCAGCGCCGACATCCTGGAGGAGCTCGCCCTCCTTGGCGCCCTCGACGGTCGACTGGCCATCGGGACGATGAATCGTGGCGGCATCATCGGCATGGACTGGGAACTCGACGATCGCATCAGCGCCTATGACGCCGAGCACGTGATTTCTATGGGCCTGGACGGCGGCAAGACCCTGCTGCGTATTGAGCCGACTGATCCGGGCGTTGCCAGGACCATCGAACAGGTGGCCCGGGTCACCACCACACTGGCCGATGCCGGGGTGATGTCCCTGATCGAGCCCCTCCCGTATCTCAAGCGCCCCGACGGCCGGGCCTTCCTAGATCCGTCCGAGGATGCGCTCATCAAGGTGGTGGCCATCGGCTCGGGCCTGGGCTCTTCATCGGCGCACACCTGGCTGAAGATCCCGGCCACTGCGAACCCCGATCGAGTGGCGGCGACCACGACCTGCCCGATCCTGCTACTGGGTGGGGACCCGGGAGATACCTGGCCGCAGGTCTTCGACCGCTGGTCGATGGCGCTGCAGGTGCCGAATATTCGCGGGCTCGTCCCGGGCCGAGCCTTGCTTTACCCGGAGGAACTAACCGTTCCGGCGGCGATTGACCGAGCGGCAACGATGGTGCACGGACGAATGGACGAAGGAGGTCCCGCATGAGCTGGTTGCATTCGAGTGCAAGCCTGGTGACGGACGAGGGGACGGTTCGGGTCACTCCCGAACTCGCCGGGTGGGCGTACAGCGGGCTCGAGGTCTTCGACTTTTCGCAATCCCCTGACGTCTCCATCACTTTGGACGGGGCTGAGGGAGTTCTCGTCCCGCTATCGGCCACCGACGTAACGGTCGATGTCGATGGCCAGGCGTTCCGCCTCACCGGCCGGGTCGGGGTGTTCGCCGCGGTCTCCGATTGGATCTACGTGCCCTCTGGGTCTCGGCTGAAGATGACCGCTGCCGGCGGCCAGATCGCACTGTGCACGGCCCGCACGGACGTGCGGCACCCGGTCGCCTACGTCGCGGCCGCCGATGTCGAGGTGGAGGTGCGAGGTAGCGGAAAGGCGACCCGGCAGGTCACCAATATCGCCACGCCGTCGTCCTTTCTGGGTGCCGAGAAGATCAACGTCTGCGAGGTCCTGACCCCGGGCGGGAATCTCTCCTCCTGGCCACCGCATCGGCACGACGGGATAGGTGACTGTCGGGTTAACAACGAGGAGATCTACTACTTCCGAATCGGTCGACTCGAGTCGGATCATGGTGATCCGGAGGGAACGGGCCTCTTCCGCGTCTACACCGTCGATGGCAGTGTCGATGAAAGCGTGACCCTTCGCGATGAGGACGTCTACGTCGTGCCGCAGGGGTATCACGGCCCGAGCATTGCGATGCCGGAGTACCCGATGTACTTCCTCAACGTGCTTGCTGGGCCAGCCGATGAACGAAGCATGGCCTTCTGCGACGACCCGTCCCATCACTGGATTCGCCAGTCCTGGGAGGAGCAGCAGCAGGACCCGCGATGCCCGATGACCTCTGCCAACGGAAGGACGAACGCGTGAAGACCGAGGTGCGAATCGCCGTGCTGGGACTCGGCTGGATGGGTCAGGCCCACAGCCGATCGGCCCTGCGGATCCCGAGCCTCTTCGGTGACCGGCACGTGAATCCCCGGCTGGTGGTTTGCGCCGACTCCGAGGAGAGCCGTCGCCGGCAGGCGACCGAGGACTTCGGCTTTGAGCGGGCCACTGCGACCTGGGAGGAGGCAGCCACGGCGGACGATGTTGACGCTGTCTGGGTCACGGCGCCCAACATGCTGCACCTGCCGATGATCGAGGCGGCGACGAGTGCGGGCAAGGCGGTCTTCAGCGAGAAGCCAATTGGGGGCAAGCCCGCGCAGACTGTCGAGGCCTATCGAGTCGCCGAGCGTGCGGGCGTTGCGACCGGCGTCGGCTACTGCTACCTATGGTCGCCGCTTGTCCTTCATGCCCGCGAAATGATCGCGGCTGGCGAATTGGGAGAGATCACCCACTACCGCGGGCGCTTCCTCTCCATGTACGGAAGTGACCCCCTCGGCCTGCTCAGTTGGCGGTTCAAGATGGATCAGGCTGGCTATGGCGTCACCAGCGACATCCTCAGCCACTCCGTTGCCATGGCGCAATTCCTTGTCGGCGGCATTACTGAGGTGGTCGGGATGTCGAATACGACGATCACTGAGCGGCCGCTGCCGACCGGTGCCGGAACCCACTACGGCCGCGGCAAGGCCGGGGACCCCACGGGTACCGTCGAGAACGAGGACTTTGCGTCGATGCTCTGTCGTTTTGATGCTGGCGCCACGGGAACCTTCGAGGTCAGCCGGACGGTCGTCGGACCGGAGAGCCAGAATGCATTCGAGGTCTACGGGACGAAGGGCGCTCTCGCCTGGAACCTCGAGCGAATCAACGAATTGCAGTACTACTCGATGACCGATCGGTCTGAATCTGGCTACACCACGATCTTCGGTGGCGACCGCTTCCCGTACCACGGCGCCTTCGTCCCCGGGAAGGCGAACAGCATCGGCTTCGAGGACCTCATCACCATCCAGGACTACGCATTCCTCGAGTCATTTGCCACCGGCACGTCGTACTCGCCCGGATTCGCGGAAGCCGTCGACGTGGTCAGCGTCCAGCAGGCCCTCATCGACTCGTGGCAGTCGAGGTCCTGGCAGCCGGTCGTCGACCTGAAGGCGGGGCCGCAGTGAGCACCAGCGCCGTGCCTGGAACCGTCCGCATCACGGTGGCGGAGGCGATCGTCCGATACCTCATCGCCCAGCGCACCGTTGTGGATGGCGAGGAAGTCTCGCTCTACCCAGGCGTCTTCGCGATCTTCGGCCACGGGAACGTCACCAGTCTCGGCCACTCCCTCGAACAGCATCGCGATGAGATCCCGGTCTGGCGCGGCCAGAGCGAGGAGGGGATGGGCCTTGCCGCAGTCGCCTACGCCAAGGCGATGCGCAGGCAGCAGGTCATGGTCTGCACCTCCTCCGTCGGGCCCGGTGCGACGAACTTCGTCACCGCTGCCGGGGTGGCAATGTCCAATCGACTGCCCGCCCTGTTCATCTCGGGGGATGTGTTCAACAGTCGACTCCCAGACCCGGTGCTCCAGCAGGTCGAGCACTTCGGCTCGCCGTCCACTTCGGTCAACGACGCATTCCGTGCGGTGGTGCGCTACTGGGATCGAATTACCGACCCCGCGCAAGTCCTCGCGACGATGCCCCAGGCGACCCGCACCTTCCTCGACCCCGCAGAGTGCGGCCCGGCCTTCATTGGCCTGCCCCAGGATGTTGCGGCGATGGCCTACGACTACCCGGAGTCCTTCTTTGCGACGCGGGTGCACGTGGCACCGCGACCACGTCCTGATCGTGGTGAGCTGGCCGCTGCCGTCGAGATGATTCGCGCTGCCAAGCGGCCCGTCATCATTGCGGGTGGCGGGGTGCACTACTCGCTGGCGGAGGACGAGCTCGATGCCTTCGCGCGCACTCACGGCGTACCGGTAGTGGAGACCGTTGCCGGGAAGTCCTCCCTGCTCGGTGATCACCCGAATTACGTAGGCCCCCTCGGCGTGACCGGGGCGGCCGAGCCGAACCACCTGTGCGCCGAGGCGGATCTCGTCATTGCATTGGGCACCAGGCTGCAGGATTTCGCCACTGGTTCGTGGACGATGTTCGACCCGGCGACGAAGTTCGTGGCGGTCAACGCGGCCCGCTTCGACGCGATCAAGCACCTCTCGCAACCTGTGGTCGGTGACGCCCGTGAGTGCTTGTCCGAGATCAGTTCAGGGTTGGGCGACTGGGCGACGGATGCCTCCTGGCGAGAGCGGGCGAGTGAACTTCGACGAGGCCTCGGTGAGTTCATTGACTCGCGGGTCGCCGATGACGGTGGCACCCCACTGAGCTACGCGCAGATCGTCGGCGCCGTCCACCGGCAGGCAACGGCCGATGACTACGTGCTGACGGCGGCTGGCGGTCTCCCGGGTGAGTTGAACATCAACTGGCTCAGCCGCGGGATCGCGACCTTCGACTGTGAGTACGGATTCTCCTGCATGGGTTACGAGATTTCCGGTGCTTGGGGAGCGGCGCTGGCTCGCAACAAGGGGGAGGTCTTCACCCTCGTCGGCGACGGCTCGTACCTCATGCTGAACAGCGACGTATACGCATCAGTGCTCTCCGGCGCCAAGTTCATCCTGCTGGTCTGCGACAACGGCGGCTACGCCGTCATCGAGCGACTGCAGCGCGGCAAGGGCGGTAACTCGTATAACAACATGCTGCGTGATTCACATGGCACGGGTTCGGAAGTCCGGGTGGACTTCGCGGCCCACGCCGCTTCGATGGGTGCGCGCACCTTCCGGGTGTCCACCCTGCCCGAACTCGAGCAGGCGCTCGTCGCTGCCCGAGCTGCTGACCGCACGGCAGTCATCGTGCTCGAGGTTCGCGAGTCGGACTGGACTGAGGGCGGCGCCTTCTGGCAGGTCGGGATCCCCGAGGTCAGCAACCTTGACGCCGTTCGGCAGGCGCGCCAAGAGTTGGACGATGGGCTTATGGCACAACGTCGAGGAGTGTGAGTCTTCGAGGTTGCCGACTTAGCGGCTGATCGATCACTCGACCGAGGGCTAGCATCCAGCAGGTAGCACGCACTAGCTGGAGGCACCATGCCCAGGATTCGCACGAGAGGCTGGGCCACGTGCAGTGCCCTGGCTGTCATCGTCGCCGTCGTCGCCCTGCCCGCTCCGGCTCGCGCTGACCAGGGATCAGAGGGTGCGCAACTTGGCCGCTACCTGGTGCAGGTAGCAGGAACTCCGCTCGCCCTGTCCTCGCCGATCAACCTGCGTTCAAAGACTGCGTCCTTGAACATGCGGTCCGCCGCCGAAGCGGGCCTGGCTCTAATTGAGGAGGCGGTAACTCGGCTTGGCGGGACGGTCGACCATCGTTACGTGGACGCAATCAACGGCCTGGCCGTCACCCTGCCGATGGAAGCGATCTCGCTCCTTGCCCACACGCCCGGAGTCCTGCAGGTAGAGCCGGTGCGGGTGATGAGGCAGGCCAATACTCGATCCGACACCTTCACCGGGGCATCCGCGGCGTGGGCTGATCTGGGCGTCACCGGCGCGAAGGTCAAGATCGCCATCATTGACACCGGGATCGACTACACCCACGCGACCTTCGGCGGAGCGGGCGCTCCGAGTGCCTACTCATCGAATGACCGGACGATTATCGAACCCGGGACCTTCCCGACGCCGAAGGTGATCGCGGGCTATGACTTCGTCGGCGATGACTATGACGCCTACTCGACGGATCCAGCTCGGCGCATCCCGCACCCGGATGCCGACCCCATCGGCTGTGGCGAGCATGGGACGCATGTTGCGGGCACCGCAGCAGGCTTCGGGGTCACTAGGGCGGGTCGGACCTTCGCCGGGCCGTGGACGGCTGCCAATGCACGCACCCTGAGCATTGGCCCTGGGACGGCACCGGAGGCGCTCCTGATGGCCTATCAGGTGTTCGGATGCGATGGCTACGTCACGTCCGACATCGTGGTGGCTGCCATCGACCGCGCGGTCGCCGATGGAGCCGATGTCATCAACATGTCCCTCGGTGGCGACTACGGGCTGTCGAACTCGATCGATGCGATCGCCTCTGACAACGCCGCCAAGTCCGGGGTCGTCGTCGTGGCCGCGGCTGGAAACTCCGGTCCGGCCCCCTACCTGGTGGGGTCGCCGGGCACGGCGACGCGAGCGATATCGGTTGCCGCACTCGATGCGCGCAAGACCCTGCCCGGAGCGATGATCGAGGCCAATGGACGAAAGGTCTCGTTGATCGCGGCGAACGACGTGGCGGTGGCCGTCACCGGAGTCGTCCGCGTCGTGCGGGATGCCAATGGCGGTATCGGCCTCGGGTGCACGGCCCAGGATTTTGGTGACGTCGCCGGGGCGATCGCTGTCGTTGCGAGAGGGGTGTGTCCGCGGGTCGACAAGGCCGCTGCTGGGCAACAGGCGGGCGCCGTGGCCGTCATCATGGTGAATCAGTCGGCGGAATTCCCGCCCGTCGAGGGGAGCATCGAGGGTGTTCGCATCCCCTTCCTCGGTGCGGCGAGTACTTCGGCCACCTCGCTTACGACTCTTGATGGCGCGACAGTTCAGGTGCGGCGGTCGATCGTGCCGAACCCGACCTACGTTCAACCCGCCGAGTTCACCTCCGCGGGCCCACGCTCCGGTGACTCGGGGATCAAGCCGGATCTCATCGCCCCCGGTACCTCCCTGGTGTCCGCGCGGAGCGGCTCCGGCTCGCTGGCCGAGACCCTGAGTGGTACCTCGATGGCTACCCCAGTGGTCTCGGGGATCGCGGCCCTCGTTGTGCAACGGCACCCCGACTGGAGTGCGGCCCAGGTGAAAGCTGCCCTCACCCAGACTGTCTCGACGGACTCCACCACTCTTGCCGCAGCGGATCGGCAGCTCACCGGCGCAGGCGTCATCCAGCCGGTCGCGGCCCTGGCTGCACCCGTCCTTCTCCTGACCCGCAAGGGTGCATCGGGCATCAACTTCGGGATCGTGCAGCCCTCAGGTGCGGTCGAGAAGGAGACGTTCTTCTCCGTCTGGAATCCTGGAACCAACACTCAGCGCGTGCGATTGTCCATCGGGCGCAAAGGCAAGGGCCCGGGCACGTTCGGCCTTTCCCAAGACTGGCTCACCCTGGCCCCGGGCCAATCCCGCGATGTCGCAGCACGATTTGTGCTTACGAAGCAGGAGGTGAGCCGACTCAAGACACCGGATGCCATGGCGGCGCCGGATCTGACCGAGGCCACCATCTCGGTGGCATCCGGTGGGGTGGATGTTGCCAGGATGCCGGTTCAGGTGATCGTGCTGGCCCGTTCGACGGTCACAGCGAAGTTCGCGGCGGCAAGTGCGAACGCCGGTCAGATCGAGCTGACCAATGGCGGGACGGTCGCTGGCACTGCTGAGATCTTCGACCTGCTCATCGAGGACGGAGTGGACCCGCAGGCGACGGTTGACCTGCGTGCCATGGGATACCGAGTGCTCGCCGCTGGTGAGAGATCGTCCATTCCGGGTGACCAACTCATTGTGTTCGCCATCAGCCAGCACAACGGGTACTCGAATCCGGCCCGGAACATCTTCACGATCGCGATCGACTCCAATGGAGATGGCAAGGACGATCACGAGCTCATCGGACTCGATCGACTCTTCGCCGAGACGGGGGCGACGTATGGCAGCTTTTTCGACGGAACTTTCATCGCGGTGACAAGCGATATGTCGAGCATGAAGCCAGCCGGCATCGATCCGATAGCGCCGATGAACGGCTCGACGATCCTTTTGACTGCCCTGGCCAGTGACCTGGGGATCACTGCCGCCCAGCCCCTCGCGCGGGTCAGCCTCCGGGCAGAATCCTTCGCGGATGACCCGGTGGTCGCCGACACCACCGAATCGGTGCTGGTGAATCTGTGGGATCCGCAGCGCAGGGTGGTCGACCCGGCCCAGGTCTCGGTCGTGGTGCCTGTGGGCGGAAACGTTGAGGTTCCCGTATTCGTGCGGCCACCGACGGCTGGCGAGACCACCAGCCTGGGCTGGATGGTGGTCTGCGTCAGCAATCTGACCGGCGCCAAGCAGGCTGACCTACTCAAGCCTTGAGCTGGCCTTTCAGTTGAACGAGGCCGGGGTTAGCCCGTTGGTGATCCAGGCGACCTGGGCGAACGTGAGTCCCTTTGTGGCGATGCGAACCGAGGACAGGGTGGCGCCCTTGGGGAATGCCCGCGATCGGATGAGGCCGCCCTTCGGCAGACTGGATTTCGGGCACCGTGATTGTCCGCACCGCGCATAGACGTCGAAGGTGTAACCAAGGTGACGAATGGTGGCCACCCTGCCGAAGCCGCGGTTGTTGACCTTGACGCAGGTGACCCGATTGGGCTGCTGGAGTACCCAGAAGGCCCGCTTTCCGCTGGGTGAGGAATGCTTCGTGCGTATCGCGACTCCACGGGATCGCGGGCACTTGGCCACGTCAATCCGTTGGGTTCGATCCAGGGTCAGCCCCAGGTCCCGATCGGGCTCCCATGGTGTTTGGACACCGGAGAGCCTCGTCGTCACCGAATCCCAGTTGTCATAGGTTCGAGCGGTGGCCGGCTCGGCCACGGACAGCACGAGGGCACCCGTCACCAACGCGCCCATGAATGCAGCTGCAGCCCGGGGCCAAGGATGTCTCACCTGTTCAGGGTAAGCCGAAGGACGCGGATTCTGGCACCGATATCGCGAGGCGAGTGCAATTGCTGGTCCGATTTCCCTCAGTGGAGCCTGGCGGTGGGCGCTGTCATCGTTTCGTCCTCGTGGGCCCTCGCGCGCTGAATGCAGGCAATCGCATACCGGACTCCGCCGGCAATGGTGAGCAGGACGGCAGCCTCATATCCGGCCAGAAGAAGGATCAGGACGGGCGGCAGGCCGGTGAGTCCCTCCTGAGCCCTCGTCCCGGGGTCGGTGAGGGTTGCGATGGCGATCGCTAGGCCGCCGACGGCGATCGCAACCGACCATGAAATCCAGCCAAGCCTTGGTAGGGGAGTGCGTCCGATCAACCAGGCGAGGCCGGCAAGGATGCCGCCGAGGAGCAGCGCCACGCCGCCCTCAAGTGGATCAATCAGACCCGGGACGAAGACCAGCACCATCAAGCACGCGATGCAAGCCCCGATGATTCGTCGTGCGTGCATCCTTGCTCCCATCTGAACTGTCAGACTCAACGATCAGACTCCTGATCGGCGGCACTAGGGCACGGTGTTCCAGCGGCAGTCGAAGTTGTAGATGTCATAGGTATTGCTTGGTTGGCCCTCCCATTGGACGGTGACATCGGTGATTTCCTTGGGCAGGACGGGAGGCCCGACAGCCCATCCCTCGCCCGCCTTGCCACCCATCCGGTTGATCACCCGCATCTGTAGCCAGAAGCCGTCTGGGCATCCGTCTCGCGTGATGATCTCCAGGCCGGTGCATGACTGCGTCCCGGCGCTGCAGGAGGGATCCAGCGGTGCGGTCGTGCGGTAAGCCGCGGTCGCGTCACCCTTCAGATCGGTGAAGCCCGCTGGGATCCACGATGTGTCCGGGCCCTGGGCAGCCATTGGCGTCACCCAGCTTCGGGATCCGTCATCGGTCCGCTGTGCAGTGCCAAAACCCTGTCCGACGCCCACGGCATACATCGAGAAGGCAATACTCCCCAGAAGGATGGCTGCAACAGGCCACGCCTTCCAACTGCCGGTACGCGCGGGCAGGGATTGACCCGCATGCCGCGCAGCGTCCTTCGCGTCGTTCACCAGCCACCGTCCCTGCCAGCCACTGTTCCTGCCAGCCCCTCCCGGTGAGTATGTGTCGATCGGGGAGACCGAAGGCGGCCGATGCCCGCCACGGTTGGGCCATTGATCGGTCCCCCATTCGTTGAGCGGTTGAGAGGCGTCCTCGGGCCAGAAAGACTCATGACGAAGGTTGGAACGCGTTGGCAGATCAACTACGCGCAGCAGGCCGAGTTCGTTCCCGGATGGGAGGGAGCTCGGCCTTGCAGTTGCCCGAGTGAAGGTGAGTGGGTCCGTGTCGGCGATTCCCAAGGGCTCAAGTCGACCCTCAACCGCCCTTCAGCGGATTCTGTTGGCTAGTGGGGCGGTGCTCGTCCTCACCGCCGTCATCACCTTTATCTCCTTCATCTGGGGCAGCGTTGGGCCCTATGGGCAGGCGGGAATTTTGCTCCTCATCGCGGTGGGCTTTGGCGCGGCTGCCGTTGTCGTCACGCTGACGGCAACGCGGGAGACCTTCGCCTGTATCTCGTGGGGAATCATCGTGGTCGAAGTTGCCACCGCCCCGGGTCTTCGGCTGGTCCCGGCAGACCTCTACCGATTCGGCGGCCTTGGACTGCCGATCACGGTCACGACCATTGGAGTGCTGACCGCGGTTGCGGCCAGGCTTGGTTCCTTCTCTTCCCTACGAGCGGTCGCCTGGATCCTCTACCCGGCCGCGATCTGGACGTGGACCCTCACCGCCTACGAGGGGATGGGCCTACTGCCCGAGCACCTCGGCGGAGCGCTGTTTCTGGGCTCAATGCTCTCGGCCTTCGCGTTCTTGGTTACCGGTCGTACTCCCACTGAGTGGTCGGCGCGGGTGGTGGCTTCCGCGATCTTCGTGGTGCTGGCGAGTTGGGTGCTGGTCGCCTACCTGGTTGCCCCAGGAACCCTTCCCCGAATGCCCGGAGAATTGCTCCTTGGAGCAGCCTTGGCCAGCATTGCCGGGATCATCGTCACCACCCGGCCGGCGAAGGACGGCTCATTGGTGCTGGCTGGTTCGCTCGTCGGGATTGCGCTTGCCGAACTCGTGGTTGACGTCTTCGGCAGCGTCAGCGGAGCAGGAATCATCGCGCTGATCGGCGCCGCTGCCCTGGCCGTTGGACACCGTCGCAAGCACCTCGCCGCAGGAGTCATCCCGGCAAGCGCACTCTGGCTGACCTGGCTGGCCTCGCTCCCCGTGCAGCAGGGGGATGTTCGCTGGTCGGCCGTCGTGTTCTTCGCCATCCTCGCCTTCAGCGCCCTGGGCTATGCGCTGGTTGCCCGCCTGCCCCTACTGGCAATTGCCTTTGCCTCCTGCGCTGGGGTGTCCTGGTTTCTGCTCGTCGACCTGTTGTGGCATGGCGCGCTCCCGACGATCTTCAACGGCTCCTGGCCACCGCCGATCGAGGCGTACACGTTCGTCGGCCTACTGATCGCGCTGATCACGATCGGTGTATTGCGCTGGGGCGGAAGCATCGACAATCAACGTGCGCTCGTCATCGGACTGGCCCTGGCGCTCGCCGTGACCAGCGCATCCACCATGACCCTGTGGTGGTGGATCGCAGACGCTTCCTCGCCGGTGTTCGTCCCGCTTTCGGCCGCAACCGGGGCTGCTGGCGCCCTGATCTGGCTTGGGGCCGGACTCGCCGGGAACACGGCCGGCTACTGGATTGGCTCGGCGATTGTCGCCATGACCTGGTGTTTGTGGATGACCAGCCGAATCGATGATGCGGAGCCGGTGTGGTTTTCTGCGACCATCGGCCTGGCTTACCTGGTGGCCGGAGTGCTCACCCGGCTGCGGTATCGCAACCTGCCCAGCATGGTGTGGCTGGCCCCCGGATTGATCTTGACCTTGGATGCCTACGTTCTCGTTGAGGGAAGCAACCCGCGTGAGACTCCGGCCGGCTTCATCATCGTCCTGAGCGGCTGTGTCATGGCCACCGCGATCGGGGCCGTCCGCGGCCTTGCCGGTGCTCTGATCCCGGGAGTCGTCGGGATTGCCTTCATCGTGGTCGTTCAGATCGTTACCGTGGTGGGGGTCGTTCCGGTGTGGGCAAGCCTTTCGGTGGGTGGCGCAATACTTCTTACCCTGGGTGTGCGCATGGAGGCGACGCGGTCGGCTATCCGATCCGGTGCCACGTGGGTTGCCGGCCTGCACTGAACCGGCTGGCTCGTCCCGCTAGGTCGGCCCACTGCCTCAATGCGGGGCCATAGCAGCGCGGTGCAGTTGCCCGATTACTGTGGTCACCGTGACCAGCCCCACGACTGCGGATGACGAAGCAACTCCAAGCCAGCAGCAACCTGCCAGGCACATTGGCGCCTACATCGAGATGCTCATCGGCAGTGCCCTGGGCCTCGTCGCGGCCTTCGTGCTGTCGGTGGATGCCATCGAGCTCGCGCGAAACCCGGCCGCCTCCTTTAGTTGCGATATCTCCGCGAAGGTCTCCTGCAGCACGGTGGGGCTTTCCTGGCAGGCCAGCCTGCTGGGCTTCCCCAATGCCTTCCTGGGCCTGATGACCGAGCCCGTGGTGATCACCCTGGCGGTGGCAGCCCTGGCCGGAGTCCGCTTTCCCCGCTGGTTCATGCTGGCTGCGCAGGCGGTCTACTCGATCGGCTTCGTGTTTGCCTTCTGGCTCTTCTACCAGGCCTACTTCAACATCGGCGCCCTGTGCCCGTGGTGCATGCTGGTCACCGCCACCACGACCCTGGTGTTCGTCTCGATGACTCGCATCAACATCCTGGACAACAACCTGGGCCTTCCCGACCGAATTCACGAGCGACTATCGGGTTGGCTGCGGATGGGGGCGGATCTGGCCTTCACCGTCATCCTGCTGGCGATCATTGCAGGAATGGTGATCTACCGGTACGTGTAGTCACGTGCGTTTACCTCGGTCCATCACCGTCGTCCGGGTGTTGGCGACCGCGGCCCTGCTGGTCATGGCCCTGACGTCATCGACCCTGGTGGCCGCAGGATTTCCTTCAGCCTCAGCAACGTCGGCCGCCTGGGTCGAGCAGACGCTTTCGGCGATGACGACGAGGGAGAAGGTCGGGCAGTTGTTCGTCCCGCGGGTCTACGGGACGTCCGCGGACGCATCTGATTCCTCGAGCGTGACGAAGAACCGCTCATCCCTGGGGGTTGCCAATGCGGAGGAGTTGATCACCACCTATGCGGTCGGTGGGCTGATCTACTTCGGCGCCAATGTCACGACCCCGCAGGCGCTGGCCCGAATGGGCAACGGCATCCAGCAGGCGGCATCGACCAATGAGGTGCCTGTCCCCGTCCTCACCGCCATCGACCAGGAGCAAGGCCTGGTTGTCCGAGTCGGCCCACCGGCCACCGTCCTGCCGGGCAGCATGGCTCTCGGTGCGGGTCGGTCCCAGGCCGATGCGCTGGTCGCCGCCCACATCACCGCCCGGGAGCTCCGGGCAATGGGGGTCTTCGCCGACTACGCGCCGGTCGCCGACGTCAATTCCAATCCCGCCAACCCGGTGATCGGGGTCCGGTCCTTTTCGTCGGACCCCGTCCTCGCCGGGCAACTCGTCGCAAGCCAGGTCCTTGGCCTTCAAGGTGCGGGGGTGTCGGCAACGGCAAAGCACTTCCCGGGGCACGGAGATACCGGCACCGACAGTCACTGGGATCTGCCGATCATCACCCACGACTGGTCAACCCTGGACTCGGTAGACCTTCTTCCCTTCCGGGCAGCGATCATGGCCGGGGTCGACTCCATCATGACCGCGCATATCGTCGTTCCGTCACTTGACGACTCGGGGGATCCGGCAACCCTGTCTGCACCGATCATCACCGGACTGCTTCGGGGCAAGCTCGGCTTCGATGGCGTCGTCATCACCGATTCCCTGCAGATGGCCGGGGTGCGGACGAAGTACGGCGATGGCGAGGTGGCAGTGCGGGCGATCCTGGCGGGGGCGGATCAGCTCCTTGATCCGCCGGATATGGCGAAGTCCTTCAACGCGGTGCTCTCCGCGGTGAAGTCGGGCCGGATCAGTGAGAAGCGCCTGAACGAGTCGGTTCGCCGGATCCTCGCTCTGAAGGCCAAGCGAGGGCTGATGAGCACATCAGACGCGATGGTGGATGTCTCGAAGGTTGACGCGATCGTGGGCAGCCCGCAGCACCGCGAGCTCGCCCTGGCGATCACCGATCGCACGACGACCCTCGTGAAGGGATCGAAGGCGCTTCCGATTCGCGACCATAAGGGCGCGCGGATCATCGTTACCGGATGCGGCGATACGGCGACAGCGTCCCTGGCGAAGAGTCTGCGGGGCCGTGGTGCCAAGGCGCGAGTCATCGAATCCGGTTGTGAGCCGCGAGCATTCGATGTTGACAACGTCGTGCGCGCAGCGGCCAACGCCGACTACGTCATCGCGCTGACCGATGACGCATATGTCTCCCGTTCGCAGCGTGGCCTCATCGACTCACTGAGGGAGCGGATTCGAGGGTCGGGTAGGCGGCTGATCGTCGTCGCCACCGGGACTCCGTACGACATCGCGGCCTTCCCCACGGTCAAGACCTACCTCGCGACCTATTCCTATCGGCCGGTTGCGATGGAGGCACTGGCCCGGGTCCTCATTGGTGACATACCGGCCGTCGGTCGGCTGCCGGTTGCAGTCCCCAAGGCGGGCGGCGGAGTTCTCTACCCGTTCGGCTGGCGGGTGGCCGGGTGACCGTCGTCCGAGTTCACGATGCGGCCGATCCTCGCCTGCATGACTACCTGAACCTCACCGATGTGGCCCTTCGCTCGCGCCACGAGCCTTCGCTGGGCATCTACATGGCCGAGAGCATGGAGGTCATTCGGCGTGCAGTCGAGGCGGGCCATCAACCCCGCTCCTTCCTCATGGCGGACAGATGGCTGGAGCCAATGGCTGACGTCCTGCGGGCCACCAGCGCCGGAGACTTCGGCGAGGTGCCCGTGTATGTCGGCGAACCCGAACTGCTGAAGTCGATCACCGGATTCCACCTGCATCGGGGGGCGATCGCGGCAATGCATCGACCCCCGCTTGCCCCGGTGGGCGAGGTGGTTGCCGGTGCTGCGCGGGTGGCCATTTTGGAAGACATCGTCGATCACACGAATGTCGGCGCGATCTTCCGGTCCGCTGCAGGCCTGGGGGCCGATGCCGTCCTCGTCTCGCCGCAGTGTGCGGACCCGCTCTACCGGCGCAGTGTCCGCGTCTCCATGGGGACGGTCTTCCAGGTGCCCTGGACGCGACTTGAGCCGTGGCCGCAGGGCCTGCACGAACTGCGAGCCGTTGGGTTCACCATCGTCGCGATGGACCCAACCCCCGATGCTGTCTGCCTTGACGATTTCGCGCTGCACTTGCCGGAGCGAATCGCGCTCATCTTCGGCACGGAGGGCGCGGGACTTTCCG
>JAULZL010000481.1:0-1702 GCA_032117355.1 Candidatus Nanopelagicales bacterium | reverse complement strand
CAGGCAGTGGATCGAGGGGGCAGGTGCAATCACCAGCATCGGCTCACTCGGCGACCTGGACTGGATGTAGCCGCAGACGCGGGTAGGCAGGGGCGCACGATCACTCAGGGAGAGGTCAACATCAAGGAAGGACCAGGGCCCGTCGACCAGGCGGTCAACGAACGTCACTCGGTCGAGGGTCTGCCCGGACGGAAGGAGTACCAGGCTTCCGATGGACACCGCTGGAGCATAGGACCGGCTCAATAGTCTGTGCCCGTGACTAGCGACGCGTGGCAGTTGCTCCGCCAGGAGATCATCGACAAGGCTGTCGTCCGCGGTCGAGTGACGCTATCAAGCGGCCGCGAGGCCGACTACTACATCGACCTGCGTCGGATCACCCTGGACGCCGTGGCCGCCCCGCTCGTGGGGATTGTCATGCGGGAACTGACCGCGGACTTCAGCTACACCGCCGTAGGCGGGCTCACCCTCGGGGCCGACCCCGTCGCAACCGCGATGCTCCACGACGCCGGGCGGAACGGCCACCTACTGAACGCCTTCGTGGTTCGCAAGAGCGAGAAGGAGCATGGCCTTCAGCGCCGGATCGAAGGCCCCAGCGTCGAAGGCCGCCGAGTCCTTGCCGTCGAAGACACGTCCACGACCGGATCCTCGGTTCTCACCGCGGTGGACGCTCTACAGGAAGAGGGCGCGACTATCGCAGCCGTTGCCGTGATCGTGGATCGAGGAGCCGGACCCGCCGTCCAGCAGCGGGGACTGGAGTACCGGGCGGCCTATTCCCTTGCGGACCTGGGCCTGGCCTAGGCCCGGACACCCTCGACCAGCCGTAGCCTCGCCACTGGGCCCATGCGAGTGCCGTCCAGTGTTCGCGTTCGCACCACCAACAGGGCCGAGTTACCGCGTGAACCTCAGGGTGACGGTTGTGCGGGGCTTGCCCTTGCGAACAATCACGGCCTGGGCTGCGATGGGGCCCTTGATCTTGCCGGTGGTGATCACCGTGGCCTTCACGTATGTGCCGCGGACGCCAAGAGCCCGAAGGTAGAAGGCCACGGTCCGAGCTCTCTTGCGGGCGAGGTCGCGGTTCGCCTTGCGAGTGGTCTCGTCTACGGAGACCCCGATGATGACGATCCGCTGCGCCTTGGCACCACGTGGAATTCGCTGGCTCACGACGCGTAGGTAGCGCTCACAGGATCGACTGAGGACGGCCGAGCTAGGAGCGAAGGCGCAGCCTCGACGCAGGACTGTGGCCGTCGTGGGCTTGGTGACGACCCGCAGGCCAAGGTTGACGCTGCGAACCTGCTGGGCATCGGTGAAACCATTGAGTTGCAGGACATATTCCCCGATGCTGATTCCTGCTGGGACGGGATACGCGGTGGTGATGTCGCCGTTTGACGGGACGATTGCGCGGCCGAGGTAGAGGCCGGTCACGGGGGCGTCCATGCCGGAGTGCAGGCCCGACCGAAGACCCCGAGGTGTCGTAGCGCGGCGGCCGAGCCAGGCGTGCAGGTAGGTGTCAGGCTCGTAGCCAGTGGCCTTGACGTCGATCCAGCCGTTGGCTTCGGCAATAAGGGTGCGCTGCTCTAGGCCAACGGGCCGTCGGTCTGGGGTGGTGGTGACGACGTTGACGGTGAAGTCGCGGCTGAGGACGTTCATCCCGGTGGCCTGCCGATTCGGGATGACCACGACTCCATCGACCGGCTGACCATCA
>JAULZL010000480.1:0-1538 GCA_032117355.1 Candidatus Nanopelagicales bacterium | reverse complement strand
CATCGCCTGCGCGCACGATTGCTGACTGCTTCAAGTTTCGTCGGCGCGTCGGCCTCGACGTGGCGATCGAAGCACTGCGTGCAGCCTGGGATTCCGGAGCTGTCACGATGGACGAACTGTGGCAGGCGGCCGCGCAGACGCGCATGACCATCGCGATGCGCCCGTACCTGGAATCAGTGTCATGAGCTCCACGAATCTGTCCGCGTCCGTCCGTGCTCGACTCAGGAATCTCGCGGAGCGTGACCGCGTCGATTTCGGTTCCGTCCTGACCCGATACGGGATCGAGCGAATGCTCTATCGCATCAGCGTCGGTGAGAGCCGGGATCACTTTCTGCTCAAAGGTGCTCGTCTGTTTGACCTGTGGTTCGACACTCCGGCACGGCCAACGCGGGACATCGACCTGCTCGCTTGATGTCCCTGACGGCATCACCTTTGATCCGGACACCGTCTCGACGGCCGACATTCGCAAGGAAGCGGGCTACCCCGGAATGAGGGCAACGATGCGAGGTGAACTCGACGGTGCGCAAATTCACGTTCAGGTCGACATCGGCTTTGGCGACGCAGTGACCCCAGGGCCGACAGCCGTGACGTTCCCGGTGCTGCTCGACGACATGCCGTCGCCCGTCCTGGGCGCCTACCCGAAGCCCCGGTCCCCGCTACTTGAGAGTTCGCCGACCGTGCAGTTATGAACTCGATGACTGCGCGGTCGGCGTTGTGCATTCGGCCTGATTCCACCTGGACCGAGTGCGTTGGCTGCCGATAGCCGGTTCATCGGTGATCTACGGCTTTCCACAGCGCATGACGATCTCCGACGTGCGGGGCCGGAGCAGGCTCCCCGGGTCCGGGTCTCGACTGCGACGGTGACGTTCATGCCGCTGTCGTCCCGGCTGACGTCGCAGGCCAAGGATCAACTGCGGGCGCTGCTGAAGGGCCGCAAGGTCGTCGTCAAGGTGACGTACCGCAAGTAAAGGAAGGGCCTCGTGTGGTCCAGCGATCCCCAGTCGCTGGGCCACACGTCCCCTCGCGCCAGAGACCCAATTCAAGGGCAGCATCGCCCTGGCAGGCAGGTCGTCTTCAGCACCAGGTCTCGGAGTCGAGGCGGAGTGCCTAGCATTCGATCAGGCGGACCCCGCCCGCAGTGCCGCCCCCATGGACCGCCAGTCGCCGGCGGGCATGCCCTCCGGCGCTCAGAGGACGTGATCGACACATATATATGTGCATCCTGCGGTGCGCACCAACGCGCGACGAGGTAATCCGGGTTCAGCCGCGGGGTCGGCTCGCGCACGCATGTCTTGCCCCTCTGCCAGAATGCGGTTGCTTGGGCGACGTGGCTGACACCGGGGGAGGGACGAGTGCGCGAGGACTCCCCGCAGTGGCATGACGTGGGCCAGCCGGCCAGCCCCGCCGAAGCGGAGGCCCTTCGGGCCATCAAGGCGATGCTGCCCGACGGGGCCATCGCGTGGGCCTGGTCGAATGTGTCCTTCATCAGCGTCAACGGCCGTCTCGCCGAGAATGACGTCCTGCTCCTCACGCGTACC
>JAULZL010000479.1:0-3437 GCA_032117355.1 Candidatus Nanopelagicales bacterium | reverse complement strand
GTACGACTCGAGGCTATGTATGTTTTCGAGATCGTCAATGTCGAGGAAGACCCTGATCGCCGGGAGCAGCAGCTGCATCTGGCGCTTGATGACGGAGACCTGGTCCTGCCCCGAGCTCCACGTATGGGACAGGAAAAGATGCCACTTGATCTTGTCGTCGAGGGTGAGGTCGGGAGGCTGCTTGGTCGCGACGAGGCGCAGCGTGCGCACGGGCGCCGTCGTGGCGAGCTGGTAGAGCGTCGTCACGCCGAATAATCCAAGGTTGCACATGTTCAGCACGAAGATCGCAAGAGCGAGCTCCCCGGCGGACGAGAAGCCCAGGACGCTCTTTGCGAGGCCCGCGTTGATCTGCTCGGCGTTCGTCAGCTCGGCATGCAGCTTGATGTTGATGGCACCGAAGAAGAAGCCGACGAGGAAGAGTTGTGCGCCGATGGCGATGACGTCGAGGTCGTGGCGCTTAAACGGGCGCAGATAGAGCTGGAGGGTCATGTAGCCGATGGTTACTAGGAGGCCTATCTGTAGACGGATGAGCGGCTGCCCGATCCACTGCACAAAGCCGACGACGACGAGTCTCTCGAGGACGAAGACCGCCTCCCAAAAGTAGAGATGCGCGTCATACTCGCGATGGAGGAAGGCGGTGGCGCGCGTGACGCGCGTGGAACGGCGCTCGAGCAGCGCGTGTCGGTTGGGCACTAGGATGAACAGGTACAGGCACGGCACGCCGATCGGCCAGATGAGGACGAGGATGATGGCAACCCAGACTATCTCGGCGTACCTGGGATCGGCATACAGCGTGTACCACGATCGACTCGTGTCCAGCACATCGCAAGAGATAGAGAGGTCGTTTCGCAAGAAGCGCCGGAGAACGACGGTCTCGGCGCCATCCGAGATATTGGCCGAGGTAGACAGCTCGACCTCGATGCAGTTCCAAGCGGCGAAGAGGGTAGACGAGACAGAGGTGCACATGCAGAAGAGTACGAAGAGCATCACGGGCAGCACCTTGAAGGCGGAGATGGAGAGGTTCAGTGTCGAGCCCTTGCAGCATTGCGTGATGGTCTCCTTGAGCATCCCAAGGACGAAGATGGCACCGATGAGCGCCCACGGCGCGAGGCCGCGCAACACCATCCGGCTGAAGAAGCCGCCCGGAAGGCAGTCGCCTGGGATGAAGAACGTGTCGTAGTCGAAGTCGAAGATCATGAATGGCCGCATCTTCTCGTGATACTCCATGGGCAGGCTCACCTCGTAGACGATCGGGATCGCCGTGATCACCTGAAAGGCGGCGATGATGATCTTGACCTTGGGGATCAGAGCGTAACGGCCAACCTTGATGATGGCGAGGTGCATCCAGAGAGAGAGCCACGTGAGGCAGCGCGGGGGGCGCAGGAGCAAGAGCAGCCCAATGCCAGCCAGCACCGCGGCGATCCCGAGCGCCACCACCGTGTACACGATCAGGTCGTTCGTGGGCGGGCAGTCCATGCATTGGGCAGATTCGGAGTTGAAGTACTGCCCCTCCACCGTGCATAGCTCGCAAAACGGTCCCGTGTGGTTGGCGGCACAGTAGGCGCTGCCGTCGTGTTTCGTCAGCGTCAATGGGCCAGCGCCCGTGCCGCCCTCGCACGGCGTGGTGTCACCCCTGCTGCTCCAACGGCACTTGGACACGACGCGTGACGTGGACGAAAGCCGCCAGTGCCCCCTCCCTAGCCGCATGTCCTCGAGCGTCGTGCCGGGAGGGCACGAGATCGCGTCGTCCTCCGTGCTCGTTCGGTCCCAGTTGCCCTCGACGCCCGCGCCACTCATGGTGCTCAGCTGTATGTTCGTGTCGCACGACTTACACTTGGCGCCTGCATCCGCGTCGTCGTCGACGCCGGGCACCCGAAAGTAACGCTCGATGCACAGGCTGCAGTGGCTCGTGCCCGCGGTGCTGAAGGTCGGCGTGGGGCACGCCTCACACATCGCCTGGTTGGTCAAATACATGGAGCGCCCCCGAGCGCCCGCATAGCACGGCTGAGGCATTTGGGAGCCTTCTGGGCAATAGGAGCCGAGGGTGCAAGGGAGGCACTGCAAGTAGTTGCTCAGCCCCGTGGCGTTGCTATAATAGCCAGGGCGGCACGGGGTTGGGATTCTGGATCCCTCTCCGCAGAAGTGGCCCGGCGGGCAGGGTGCACACGCTGACTGGCCGGGAATGTCCTGGTAGGTGCCCGCGTCGCACTTAGTGCAGTTCGAGCTGGCTGCGGCGCTCGAAAACGTGCCGGTTTCGCACAGGGACGGGCGGCTGCTCCCAGCTTCGCACCGAGAGCCTGCTGGACAGACGGAGCACTCGGACTGCGACGTGAGGCCGAGCTGACTGCCGAAGGTGCCGGCAGGGCATGGGGTTCCGGTCGTGCTGCCCACTGAACAGAACTCGCCAAGGGCGCAGATGACCGGCTGAACCGCACCCGTCTCGCAGTAATGGCCAGCGGGGCACATGCCCGAGCACCGAGGCGACGACTGATCTTCCCTCGAGGTCGAGTTGCCATAGCGGCTCGCGGCGCACTCGTATGGGAAGTCGTCGTCGACGAGCGGCGTCGAGAGCTCCGCGACGAGCCCGCGGTTGGTGATGATCACGTAGTGGCCAAGAGGGGTGGGCAATCGGTATGAGAGGCGCGGGTAGAAGCTCGTGCCCTCGTTGTCGCTATCAATGTAGATCGAGCTGCCCTCAAACGCACGGTTCAACTTGAGGAACGATCCCGCCGAGAGCTCGACACTGCCTCGTGTGAGTCTCACGCCGCCGCCCTTGACGCACTGGATGCCGTTCGCACAAGCGGAGCTGTAGCGCCCGTTGTCCACGATCTGCGAGCGCGAGATGGACACACTCCCTCCGTTGAGGCGCAGCGCGCCGAACCGAGCGCCAAGGCCCCGCCCGTTGCCGCTCAGCTCACAGTCGTCGAAGGACACAGTTCCTCCGGTCACCTCGATACCGCCACCATCGTAGTTTTTGACGGTGGTGCCGTAGAAGCGCACGGTGCCGCCGGTGACGCCAAAGCCGCCGGTTGAGGTCGAAGGCAGCCCCGCGCCATCCACGGTGCAGTTGATGAGCTCGAGCGTTCCGCCGGTGGCCTGGATGCGGCCGCGAAGGACGAAGTTGACGATACGGACAATCGCACCGCCCGAAAAGGTGAAGAGCGTCGTGCCGAGCTCCGTGCCAGCTGTGCTGGCCGAGCTGCTGCTCTGCAACGAGCGAGCACGTCGCGAAGAAGTCGAAGTGGCATTCGAGCGCACGGACGAGCCGGCGAGGCTGGGAACGACAAGTACAGCGCCCTGTGCGCCGGCAAGCACAATCTCACTTGCAGTGGAGCTCGAGTCAAAGGTGAAATGGTCGAGGGTGAAACTGCCCGGAGGGAAGGTCACGGCGACGGGTAGCCCGGCGGCAGCGGCGGAGCGCACTTGGAGGAGCATCG
>JAULZL010000478.1:0-2284 GCA_032117355.1 Candidatus Nanopelagicales bacterium | reverse complement strand
TGGTGGCGACATCCGGCTCAGAGGAGACCGCCGGCAGGAGCCGGCTCACTTCGAACCGGAGGTTCGCAAGCGGAAGAAGGCCAGGATGGCTTCGCCCGCTTGAAGTCAGCCACTGACACACCTCGGCGAACCGCTCGAGCCTCCGCCCGTCTCTCCCGCCCGTGGTCCGCCGACCGACTGGGGAGAGCTCGTGCAGTCAACGACGACCGGGCAATCTTTCAGGCATCGCCTGATGAGCTGCCCGTGATCGACATCCACAGCCTCTGACGGCATTCCATGCCACGGTGCGGACGGCCCGCGAGAAGAGCGGTTTCAAGGCCGGTCTGCGCCAACGAGAAAAATTCGACCTTGAGCGTGGATAAGACGCTCCTCGGAACCTCCACGATCGGGCCGTATCCAGCCCGACCGGTTCCGGAAGTTGCTCCTCATGATCCGCCCCGCTCGGCCGTCACTTGCCGAAGTGCCATTGGCCGACCTTTCCTTCCTTACAGCATGTCACCCATAACCAAATCCCTGATCGAGGAACTCGAGCACGCCCCGGAGAGTGTGCAGCGGGAGGTGCTCGCTCTTCTGCGGCATCTGCGGAGCGAATGCTTGTAGGTTCTCGCTGGAAGTATCAACACACTGCGCAAGTTTTCCTGCTGGGAGAGAAGGGCGAGGCTCTCACACTAGATGGAAAACGGTTAGCGATGAGGAGTATCGAAGGAAATGCCGTGAGGCTTAGGCAGCCGGAAGGAGAGTGGGAAGACGTCATGGTCGTTTCGCAAGATGGAATGACGATGGCTGGGAGAACCAAAGCCGGCAAGCCTGTTGTGGCGACGCGGGTGGTTGAGTAGGGGGAGCCTATTGACGAGAACCACACGGCTCTCGCGCGACCCCCCGAACCTCCCGTCAGTCTGTTCCCCCCGCGCATACACCGCCGCTCTATTCGCCGACAGACGCCGACCAGCGGCCCACTGGCGTAACCCCTCGATCTTGTCGCCCCCGGTTACAGCCACGAGCACGACGTTGTGAGCGGCCTGAACGAGCGGGACGTCCAAGAGCGAGGCCGGCCTGCAGCACGACGTGATCTCGGCCCCGGTCCAGTTGGCGTCATCCGGCCGACAGCAGTTCGCGGTCGGCATGAAACGCCCGGGCTGCTGTCGTGCGTTGCTCTGGGGCCAAGGTCTTACGGACGCCCAGCCACGTGAAGGAGAGTTTCACGGCGGCCATTGTGGTGCGGAGTCTCTGGGCAGCCGAGCGTTCGAGTTGGGTTGTCGGGGTGTTGGTGGGTGAGGTTGTGGACCGGCTCGTGGTGTGTTGGCAGGGTGTCGTGTGAAGTGGATGTGGTGGTTGCCGTGGACATGAAATGGCTCCTGTTTTTGGTTTGTGAGAGGGGCTGGGGCTGGGACTGACGGCTCGCTCTCGCCGCGGATTCGTCCCAGCCTGTGGCGGATTCGTCCCTAGATTTGCCCGATTCGTCCCTGCCTGTGCCCGATTCGTCACATTTCGGGTTCTGGGCGTTGGTGACTGCAAGGCGTTCGTCATGATGCGGACCTCACGCCAACACTCCGCTGAATGTGCGACGCATCCTCCGATACACGAAAGGGACGCCGATGAACCTTCTCCTCCGTTTCGCGACCATCGCCTTGGTCGCCGTAGGTCTCAGTGGGGTTGGAAAGACCGCCAAAAGCGAAATCATTGCGATGTGGCAGCAAAACCTCAACTCAGGACGGTACGGCATCTTTACAGATGTGCCGGTGGAGTTCGGCGATGTGGTCAGTTACTTTGACTCGGATCCATTTCTGCACTGGTTGCTTACCAACTCTGACGTCGGCCAAACGATCTATCGCGATGCCACTGATCCACAGTTCGCCGCATTTGTCGCCAACTTGACCAACGGGATCGATAACACCCTCGTTTTCAACACATCTGGCGCTGGAAGCGGAAGCACCGAGTCCGCAGTTTTCGGCGGCGTTTTCGGAGGGAATGGTATCGATCTTGCCGGTTTCCAAATCGACACAGTAGGGCTCCGAGTCGATAGCCTCTCCATCGTGTCGCCCGGCAGTAATCCGAACGGCGACGGCCAATGGACAAACACGTCGGGACAAATTTCGTTCCTGTTCGAGGGCGTGCGTGCCGTCCCCGAACCCACCACCTCGTGCATGGCCCTCGCCGGTCTGGCCTGCGGCGGCTACACGATGTTCCGACGTCGCAAGCGGGCCTGACTGACCCCTCCCCAGTTTCTGTACCAGTGCTCATGAGAGAGTAGGGGAACAGTCCGCGTGGTGTGTCGGAGGGAGGG
>JAULZL010000477.1:0-1709 GCA_032117355.1 Candidatus Nanopelagicales bacterium | reverse complement strand
ACGCCCGCGCCCGGGATGAACGCCTGGCAGCACCGGAGGGAGCGAGAATCGGCCACCGCCGGGCCTTGGCTTTGGCATCCATGCTCCTGCCTGACGAAACGCGCCCGCTCAGCGATGCCGCGATGGGGAGTGGCAGCGCGCGGGGCAGCGATGCCTCACCAGCCAATCTCGTCACCGATTCCCTCGGACCGCGACCCCGAGTCCACCTCAACGTTGTCATTTCGGCGGCCTCGCTCCTGGGGCTCTCGCCGGAGCCCGGTGAGTTGGTGCCGGGCGATGAGACGCCCGGTGTGGGTGTGGGTGCAGGTGCGCATGCAGGCGCAGGCGCGGGACCGAGTGGTGTCCTGGTGACTGCGGTTGAGGTCCGCGAGTTGCTGGCCAACGCCGACGAGGTCGCGATGCGTCGGTTGGTAACGGATCCGCTGACCGGTCACCTTATTGATCGTGGCCGATCCGCGTACCGGGTGACAGGTCGCCTGCGGGACTTCATCGTTGCGCGGGACCGAACCTGTCGATTCCCCGGCTGCACGCGCCCGGCGAACCTGTGCGAGATCGACCATGCGGTGCCGTGGGACTCGGGTGGGCCCACTGATCGGGCCAATCTCGGTGCCTTGTGCACCCGCCATCATCAACTGAAGACACATGCTGGCTGGACGTTGCATGATTCTGACTCCGCCGGTGCGTGCACCTGGCGCTCGCCGCAGGGCCGCAGGTACCCGATCGTCCCGGAACCGCCTCCTCCCTAGTGCCTTGGGGAGATCCGCAATGCCTTGAAGAGATCCACCACGGGGAGGCGCTCCGTGGAGATACTGTGCGCTCCCATGCCCCCGACCCTGATCGAGACCTGCCTTCCGGAATGGAAGCGGCCGGTGATCACGATGGAGGCGGTGCCCCTCGCAGTCGTCCCCGGGATCGGTGTCGGCGCCGAAGTAGTCGATGGTGCCCTCGACGTGCTCAATGCCGTGGAATCAGCCTTTGGCGTGTCCTTTGCCGTGATGAGGTCGGGCTTCGTTGGTGCGCCCTCCGAGCATGGCATGCGATTGGACGACCTCGACCGTGAGTTCCTGGATCACGCGTTCAGCATGAGAGCTCCGCTGCTTTGTGGCCCCGTGGGTGGTCAGTTCGAGAAGGATCTGAGAGCCGCCTATGGATTCACCTGCGAGTTCGTGCCGATCTCGCCAATGCCACCCCTGGCTCGTTCATCAATCGTCCGGCCAGAGAGGGTCGCTGCGGCGAACATTCTCATCGTGCTGGGGGATGGGATCGATGTCCTCCCGATTGCTGCCCGCGCGGCCATGGCCCGCAGGGCGAATCTGACGGTCGTTGTCGATGAATCTGATCAGCCGGCGGAGAGTGCGCTCTGGCGACAAGCGGCCGCGGTGGTTGATTCTGCGCTGAAGGTGAATGTCATGAACCTCGATGAGGCGATCTTCAGCGTCGTGGCTGATAGTGATCGATTCGATGTGGTGGTGGCGTCGAGCCGTCTTGGTCGATCCGTGGGAGCGGCCGCGAGTCTGCTTCTCGGGTCACGAAACCTGTCCTACTCGGCCGGTTACGGCTCGCCAGTCGCAGGTGAGATTGGCGTTGCGATCCACCAATCGGGCCACGGTCCGATGCGCTCGCTGGCTGGTCGCGATGTTGCGAATCCGCTCGGGATGATCCGGTCATTGGCCTTCATGCTCGGTGAGACCCTGCGCATGCCGGGACCA
>JAULZL010000476.1:0-7726 GCA_032117355.1 Candidatus Nanopelagicales bacterium | reverse complement strand
ACCGGCGCTTGTGGCCACGGAAGTTGTTGCCGTCGCAGAGGCAATGGCGGTGGGCTCCGGGCTTGCCGTTGCAGTGGGCGAAGCAGGTTCCGTGACCGTGGGAGTAGCACTTGCCGAGGCGGACGCACTCGGGCTGGCTGGCGTCTCCACGCACAACTCGGAGGTCAGCGCCGACGGCTGCAGGGGATCCCCAACCGCAGCTTGCGACGCAACAGGTAAGGAGATCAAAGCGGTGGCGACGAGGCCAACCGAGGCTGACCCAACAAGGACGCGTGAACGGAAAGACATGAGAATCCCCTCTCTGGACTCTGGTGTGTCGTCCGTCCGACGCGTGGAAGTGACTCGTGGTTCCGCCCAGCACCAATCCCATTTCTTGGCGCGCCGGATCGATCCTCGGTTTTTGCGCACATGGCGCCCCACGGCCGAGTTCGACCATCGCCGTCACATGGGGGTCCGCAGAATGACGCTGCCGGTCGATCTCGGCGACGGCGTTCAGTGCACAGGCGTGAGAACCCCGGAATGCACGTCATAGATGCCACCGACGATGGTCACGCCCTGCCTCAGCAATGGGAAGGACTGAAGGCGGATCACATCACGGCGCAGGGCCTTCAGCTGATCGGTCACCGTGTGGAACTCAAGGCTGCGAGTATCAACGCCGTGCTCCTCCTTGATCAGGGCGTGGATCTGATCTTCGTCGCCGGTCGCCATCTTGCAGTTGGTGTGTGGCATCACCAGGATGCGTTCGACGCCGAGCAGGTAGGTCGCCAACACGAGGGTGCGGATGATGTCCTCTGTGACTCGCGCCCCGGCGTTTCGAAGGATCTTCGCGTCTCCTTCGTCCATGCCTACGACCTCGAGCGGCTTGATTCGCGAGTCCATGCAGGTGACGATGGCCAGGCCTCGGACGGCATAGCCGGTGAGGTTTGAGTCGACGTGGTGGGCTGCGAACTGCGCATTGGCAGCGAGGACATCGGAGAAGGCGGTCCACGGGTCATTCAGTGCTTCAGTCACGGGGGCGCATGTTATCTATGTGAGCGCAGCCAGCGCTGGTGCCTCGCCTGCAGGCGACACCTGCCCGATGCGAATGGCGTCGCAGCCAACCCAATCGGCGGCTTCGCGCAGGGCGCGGGCAGTGCCGATGATGGCGGAGTCAGGAACCCTTCCTCGGGCATCCTGCTCGAGGGTCACCCGCTGTGCGATGAGCGTGGTTCCCTCGCGTTTGGGATCGACACGTGCGACCAGTTGCCCACCGTGCAAGACGGGCATCGCAAAGTAGCCGTGCAGGCGCTTGGCGGCGGGGGTGTATGCCTCGAGGCGATGGGTCATCCCGAATAGCCGCTCCATGCGCTGGCGATGCCAGACGAGCGAGTCGAAGGGTGACAGCAGCGTTGTTCGGTGCCGAGGACGGGACCCCTTCCCAAGCCAGTCAAGTGCCGTAGGGGTGGCCCATGTGCGACCCGGCCAGTCGGGCACCTGAACCCGGACCAGGCCCACGTCCACCGCGTGACGTTCCACCTCGGCGATGGTGAGCCGGTGCACGTCGGCAATATCGGCACTGGTGCCGATGCCGATGGTTTCCGCCGCCTGGGCAATCAGGCCCCGCAGGCATTCGCCGTTAGCGGGGCCGATCACTCCGTCGTCGTCGACAAAGGTCGCGGCCTGGAGTGCGTTGGTTGGGATGACGCGGTCACTGAGGTCGTACACCCGCCGCCAGCCCACCCGCTGAGTGCAGACGACCTCACCGATATCCAGCAGGTACTCAACGGCAACCTTTGCCTCCGACCAGTCCCACCACTGGCCTCCGCGCTTGGCACCGCCCAGCTCTTTAGTCGTGAGCGGGCCGTCGGACTCCAAGCGTCGGCGCACCATGGCAAGTGCCTGCGCAGGGAACTCATGCCACCGCGATCCTCGGCGCGCATAGAAACGCCGCCGGAAGGCAAAGAGCGGCCACGTGTCCATCGGCAGGATGCAGGCTGCGTGGGACCAGTATTCGAAGGCTTGGTCTCCCGACCAGTAGGCACGCTCGATTGCCTTGCGATCAATGACCCCAAGCCGGGCATAGGCAACGAGTTCATGGGAGCGCGCCAGCACGCTGATCGTGTCGAGTTGAACTGCCCCGAGCCTGGCCAGCATGGTGCCCACGGCGCGTTCATGTTCAAGATCCGTGGTCTGGGCGGGGGCCGTGGACGGGGCGGGGGCCGTGGACCGGCCGAGGGCCTTAGCCGGGCGAGCGGTGGACTCGCGAGCGGCCGGTGCCCCGCGCATCTTGGACGACTCGAGGAAGCCTTGCCTCCACAGTGCGACGCGGCGGACCTCGTTCAGTGAGATATCGGGTAGCGCCACGATGTCTACTCGTACTCGATGGTTATGGGGGTACGCGTCAGCACCACGACCGTCTTAGGGCCTGTTCCTTCACGAGCAACATGCTCCTCCCCGCAATTCACCTCATCCCGATCATGCGACTCCATGAACCGCGTCACCTTCTCGGGTGTTCACGCCGGACATGAGTGTCGCCTACCGACCGTCGAGCACTCCCGGTAGGCCATCCAGTAGCACGGCCTCCACGTAGCACGGCCTCGCACCAGCACCCTGTCTGAGCAGCAGCGGGCCAACGACTACTCAGGAACGATGTTGACGAGCTTGGGCGGCCGCACGATAACCACCTTGATGCCCCGGCCCTCAAGGGCGGCGCTGACCGAAGCCGAGGCCAGGGCCAATTCGCGCAGGTCCTCCTCTGAGATCGTCGGGGCGACCTCGAGGCGATCGCGAACCTTGCCGCCGACCTGCACCGCGCAGATCACCGACTCCTCGACGAGGAGCGCCGGATCCACTGCGGGCCAGCCGGCGAGAGCCACGCAGGGCTCATGACCAAGTCGGGCCCACATGTCCTCGGCGGTGTACGGCGCAACGAGGGACAGCATGATCGCCACCGCCTCCGCTGCCTCGCGCACAGCGGGGTCGGCAGGGCCACAGCCGGTATCGATCGCCTTGCGGGTCGCGTTCACCAACTCCATGGCGCGGGCAATCGCGACATTGAAGCGGAATGACTCCACGGCCTGCGCGGCATCGTGAACAGCCCGGTGGGTGGCCTTGCGAAGGGCCAGGTCACCGGTTGACCTATCAGCATCGGGTGCGCTGGTCACATCCCCGGAAAGCCGCCAGGCGCGCGCGAGGAACTTGCGCGATCCGGCGGGTGAGACGTCTGCCCAATCGACATCGTCCTCCGGTGGCCCGGCGAAAACCATCGTGAGACGGATGGCATCGACGCCGTGCACGGCGAGCTCGTCAGATAGGCGCACCACGTTGCCGCGGCTCTTGCTCATCGCCGAACCGCTCATCACGACCATGCCCTGATTGAGCAGTCGAGTGAAGGGCTCGGTGAAGTCAACGAGGCCCATGTCGTACAGCACCTTGGTGAAGAATCGGCTGTAGAGCAGGTGCAGGATCGCGTGGGTGACCCCGCCGACGTACTGATCGACGGGCAGCCACTCGCGCACCTTGGCCGGATCGAATGCCCTGGTGTCGTCTCGGGGGTCGACATAGCGCAGGTAGTACCAGGACGAGTCGACGAACGTGTCCATGGTGTCCGGGTCACGCGTCGCCGCTGCGCCACACTTCGGGCACGCCACGCTCGCCCACTCGACGGCGGCGCCGAGGGGCGAGGCCCCCTTCGGCTTGAGGTCAAGACCGTCGGCAGGTGGCAGTTCCACCGGCAACTGGTCGAGCGGGACGGGAACCTCGCCGCAGGTAGGGCAGTGGATGATCGGGATCGGGGTACCCCAATAGCGCTGCCGGGAGATCAGCCAGTCGCGCAGCCGGTAGTTCACCGAAGGTTGGCCGGTGCCGCGCTCGGCGAGGACCGCCAGCATCGCTTCGATCGCCTCCGCCTTGGCCATTCCGTCAAGCGGGCCGGAGTTCACGTGCGGGCCGTCGTCGGCCGTCGCGATGCCGGTCACTGCCGGGTCTTCGCCCGCATCCACGACAACCTGGATGGGTAGGTTGAAGGCTCGTGCGAAGTCCAGGTCCCGCTGATCGTGGGCGGGCACCGCCATGATCGCGCCGGTGCCGTAATCGGCCAGGACGTAGTCGGAGGCCCACACCGGGATGCGCTCGCCATTGACCGGGTTGATCGCGTACCGCTGGAGGAAGACGCCCGACTTGGCGCGGGACGAATCGAGTCGATCCATCTCGGAGACCTGCTTGACCTGCTCAAGATATGACGTGAACTCCGCATGGGCGGGCGAATCGGCCGCCAGCTCGGCAGCGAGGTCAGAGTCTGCCGCCACCACGAAGAAGGTGGCCCCGAACAAGGTGTCCGGTCTGGTCGTGTAAACGGTGACCGGCTGATCACGGCCTTCAATGGCGAACTGGACTTCGGCGCCGGTTGATCGGCCGATCCAGTTCCGCTGCATGAGCAGCACCTTCTCCGGCCACTGACCTTCCAACTGCGACATGTCGTTCAGCAGTCGGTCGGCGTAGTCGGTGATCCGCAGGTACCACTGGGTCAGCTTCTTCTTGGTGACGAGGGTGTCGCAGCGCTCGCACTGACCCGCGACCACCTGCTCATTGGCGAGGACGGTTTGGCAGTTCGGGCACCAGTTGACGTTGCTCGCCTTGCGGTAGGCCAGGCCCCGCTCGAACATCTGCAGGAAGAACCACTGGTTCCACCGGTAGTACTCCGGGTCACAGGTGTTGAGCACCCGATCCCAGTCGAAGGAGCAGGCATAGCGCCGCATTGAGGACTTCTGCTGGGCGATGTTCTCGTACGTCCAGCGCATCGGATTCTCGCCGCGCTTGATCGCGGCGTTCTCGGCCGGCAGACCGAAGGCATCCCAGCCGATCGGGTGCATGACGTTGAAACCGCGTTGCACCCAGTATCGGGAGATCACGTCGCCCAGGGCATAGGCCTCTGCGTGGCCCATATGGAGGTCGCCCGAGGGGTACGGGAACATGTCGAGGATGTACTTCTTGGGCCGGTCATCCCCCGGCAGGCCCGAGCGGAACGGGGCGCGCTCATCCCAGACGGGCAGCCAGCGCTCCTGGATCTCGTGGAAGTCGTAGCCGGAGCCCTCGCGTTGATCGCTGGTGGGCCCCTCGTGCTCGCTGGCGGGCCCCTCGTGCTCAGGCGTGTCGCTCATAAGGGTGGAAAGCATACTCAGCCAATGTCTCGCAACTCCCGGGCGAGCGCTTCCCCGAGGCTGCGGTGGACGGACCAGGCCCAATGCATCCCGTCGGCGTTCCCGGTGCCGTCCGCCAAGGTCGGGAGAACCCACGGATCGACGTCCACGAAAGCGACCCGCTGCGCACGCGCCCAAGCCCTACCGGCTGCGACAGCCGCAGCGTGGTGGCGGTCGGAGGGATAGGTCGATGCCCGATGGGGGGACGGGCCAACGACGGCAACCGGGATGCCCGGTCGCCAATGCCGGACGGCCGCCACGATGCGAGTGAGGTATCGATCTGTCGCATCCTGCGGCAACTGCCGCATCCGGCCGCCCGTGGCCCGGATGACTCGCGGGGCAAGATCACGGTAGGCCGAGCGGACCTGCCGTCGAAGGCTGCCGGGCCGAACATAGGGAATGGAGTCGCGCAGCCAGGTCGGAATGGCCGCCGGCAGGTGATCCATCCCACCGACCCCGATGACCAGGAAGTCGGCCCGGTGGACGTACACCCCGAAGGCCATCGGATCCTTCGTCAGGGCCCACCAGGCATCACGGGCCGTCCAGCCCTGTCGGGCGACCAGGTCAACGCTCGCGTCAAGGCGGCGCGCGCACACCTGCGGATACAGCTCGGGGTGCGCGGGCGACTCGGTGACCTCGGGGCCGTGGAAGGCCAGCGAGTCTGCGAGGACGAGCAGGTGACGCGGCACCACCGCATCCTGTCGCACGGCTTACCGGGATCCCACCGCACCGCTCCCGGTACCAGGTCGGCGACGCACTAGCCTCACGTGGTGAGCAAGCGCGGCTGGATCCTGTTCGTCTCCATGGGCGTCATCTGGGGGCTTCCCTATCTGCTCATCAAGGTCTCCGTCACGTATCTATCCGCGCCGATGGTGGTCTTTGGTCGGCTGGCAATCGCTGCGGCCATCCTGATGCCCATCGCCCTGTTCAGCGGCCAACTCCGTCGACTGAGCGGCTACTGGCGCTGGGTGTTCGCCTTTGCCCTGGTCGAGATGACCTTCACCTGGTGGGCGCTGACCTGGGCTGAGCAGCGCATCACCAGTTCCTTGACCGGGCTGTTCATTGCGACCGTCCCCCTCGTTACAGCGCTCATGGCTCGAAGTCTCGGGATGGACGATCGCCTGACCGGCTCACGACTGGCCGGACTCGCCCTGGGGTTCGTCGGTGTTGCAGCCCTGGTTGGCTTGGATATCGGGGGCGGTGAGCTTCTCGCGATTGCGGCCCTGGTGGTGACCGTCGTCGGCTACTCGATGGGCCCGATCATCATTGATCGAAAGCTGAAGGACGTCCCCGCCCTCGGTGTCATCGCGGCCTCGCTGACCATCAACGTCATCATCTACGCGCCATTTGCCTGGCTGACCCGGCCCACTGAGGCCGTGCCGGCGAATGCCATCTGGGCGGTCGTCATCCTCGGCGCTGTCTGCACCGCACTTGCGTTCCTAGGGTTCTTCGCCCTCATTGCCGAGGTCGGGCCGTCCCGTACGACCCTGATCACCTACATCAATCCGGCCGTCGCGGTGATCCTGGGGATTTCAATCCTGGGCGAGCCGGTCACTCTGGGAATCGCCATCGGCTTCCCGCTAGTTCTCGCTGGTTCGTGGCTTGCCACCAGGCGGGGGCCGACCCTTGAGGCCGAACCCCACGCCTAGCGGCAAGTCATGTCAGGGCAGGTGCTTCAGCTGAAGAAGACCTTTGCCTTATTCGAGTAGAGCAGGCCGAGGATGATGATCGCGACCAGAACCTGGACGATGCCGTTCATGCGCATGCCGGACATCGTGAGGGTGACCCAGATGCCGTGCGCGAGCGAGATAACCGTGACGACCGCCACGATGAAGCGAGCTCCGCGGCTACCGCGGAACAGCCCGCGGGCGACCAGTAGGTAAACCAGGCCGATCAGGGCAACGACAAGTGCCGCGATGAACGAGGTGTCCATGGCGCCGCCGAGGTTGAGCATCTGCATGATCCCGGCGGCTAGGCCGAGCACGCCGCTGATGATGATCAGCACGCCCAGAACAGTCACGCCAAAGGGCCGAACACCAGCCATACCAACTCCCCTTCACCTGGTGCGGCCAATGGCTTGGCCCCTCGAGGGACGCCATCGACGCACACGCCTAAGAACGATTGCAGGCGGACGCTACCGGACGGAGATCTCCTAGGAGGGTGATTCACAAACCTTCCACAATGGAGGAATCGCTGCTCGACCTTTCACGGCGGCTTAGTCCGGCATCCGCTGGGGGATCGACGAGTCTGACTAGTGCGAGTCTGACTAGGACGAGTCTGACCAGACAGTGCACCATCACCCGTTCAGACAGAGCCGCGTGCGGGACTAGTCACGCCTAGCCTGCAACCATGGCCGCCGACGGGGTGCGCAGTGTCGTCGGTATTGGTTCCTCTGCCGGTGGACTGGAGGCGCTGAGCGAACTCGTCGCAGGGCTCACCACCAACACGAAGACCGCCTTCGTCATCGCCCAGCACCTTTCCCCTGACAAGGTCAGCGTGATCGTTGACCTGATCTCACGACAGTCACCCATCCCGGTGACCACGGCCGT
>JAULZL010000475.1:0-9298 GCA_032117355.1 Candidatus Nanopelagicales bacterium | reverse complement strand
ACATGTGCGCTGTCGTCACATGCGCCAGGGTTGATAAGCCTTCATAGGCTGCACACGGCCACCTGCGACACCACGAAGATTGGAGGCAACTGCGGTCCCACTTCGATGAGAAGAACCTAGAGGGCCTGCGGAGACCTACTGCGCTCTCCAGACTGAGACTCCATTGCGCACGTCGCTCACAGTTCGATGTGGGAATGGGCCGTCATCACCGGATACCGCTCACGCATTGGCCTCAGAGGTATCCGTCGGGGCTATGCCAAGCCTCTTCGCCACATGGGCGTAACCAATAGTTAGGCCCGCTGCGATGAGTACCAACCCGGCACCGGCCAGAGTGTCGATGAGCCGCTGATCACCGAGCATGCGCACCTGGCTGCTGGAGGCGGCGCCCAGGCATACAGCCGTGGGGGTGATGAGCGCCATGTAGATCCAGTAGCGCGGGCTGAACTTAGCGGTCAAAGCCGCGATACCGAGCAAGAGACCGATGACATACAACACAAGAAGGGAATTCACCTCGACCACGATGACGGCGACGATGAGCATGCCGATCAGCGTTCCGATCACTCGCTGGATCGTGCGCCTCACCGTTCCGACGTCCCCCACTTGGGCAAGCACCAGAATCGTCGCAACAACCCACGCTCCAGCAATCTGCTCCGGGTGCTGGAGCACCCAGAATGTCGCCGCTGTCGTGAGCACGGTGATGGTCACGGTGTAGGGGACGGTGGCCCGACGCGGATGCGGAAGCGGTTCTGGCAGGTGAACCTTGCGCAGGACGACCACCATGACTAGTGCAGGCACGAGCGATCCGACAAGGAAGATCAGGCTGATCCACGCGAGGTAGGTGCCGTCAGTGCGAACCACCAGATGCTGTGGTCCCCAGAACGGCGGCGCGATGACCAACCACGCCATGAAGACAGGTACTAGCAGGGTCGCGCGATGAAGGCCGAAGCGCGCTAGGTAACCCACGGTCAGGCACATCAGGGCCATGACGGCCGCTCCCGCAATGGGAACGGAACCTGCAACGATCGCCACCGGGGTGATGATCCCCGTGATGATGGAGGTGAAGATCGCAACCTCGCGTCCGCCAGAGATCACCGCGGCCACCCCAATGATCCCGGCCACTGTTGCCCACGTCGAGGCCGCTTCTCGCGTGATGGCATAGAGCACGGCGGCCGGGACCACGCAGACGAAGAGGACGCCCACTGCAATAGCGAGCCTCCGGGCGAGCTTCGCGTACAGCGGACGCTGAGCAACAGGGCCGACTGGAGTCGTCATGATTCTTGAGCCGCGGTCGTGGCATTTGTGGGCATGCTGAATTCCTCTCAAGCGATCACTTCAATCCGAACGATCAGGTGCCTGGACGGCGGCCAACAGGTGTCGAATCAACCATCGCTGCGCAACCATCAGCCAGAAAGCGGAGACTGTCGAATTCCTCGCGCTGCCACGAGGCCTTGAGGCCATTCGGTAGGTCCAGAATCTTGGGTGCCTTCTGTTCCTTCGTCATTGGGGCCTCCATGGGAAAACAGTCCTTTGAATTTATGCCACGCACTTTGCACCGAGTCCAACTTCAATGGATTTCCTTTGCTGACCGCAGCTACTAAGACGGTTGACTCACCTGCCGGACGGGACGTTGCCAGTCTCAATCCACGAATTGCATCTTGTGGACAATCGCGGAAGGAAAGCTCAAACAGCCGCCTGGTCGATTCCTGCCGCAGCAGCCGCGGCCATCGCTGTCGTCCCACCAGTCCAAGCCGCAGCTCCCATGGTGACGAGACAGATCGGCTCGAATGGCAGTGAGACGTACGCCTGCATAGCCACGGCGACAAAAGCGGCGCCGGTTGGCCGAACGGTGACGTTCACCGGCACGCTCAGCGAGCGTGCACTGAAGAACCTTGCCTCTTGGACGAAGGATGCCAACGCCGTGTGCCTTGAGCGCTACGTTGACGAGGTCCAACAAACACCCGACGAGTTCGCTACTCACGTACTCGAGGGGGCCTGTGCAAGGGTTTGTGTCTTTCGACAGCGGCTGAGTGCGGCTTCGGTGACCCCGGGCTCTTCAGCGACGTGCTCAAGGTCAAGACGACTCCGTAACCCAGAGGCCTCAGCCACCGCGGCCTCAAGACGACGTCAGGCCGGTCTTTAGAGACCCAACCCGACCGACACCACATGGGCCTACGCGCTTACACATGTTCACATATATACGTGCATCAACGTGCCGTGGACGGGTAAATGTGAGTTCGTGGGGGGAGTCCGTGGGCTGGTCTGGCCGCCTAGAGCCAGCGCCGTACCGTTCGGCAATAGTCCCGGTATGAGTCACCGAACGTACCAGCCAGGATCCGCTCCTCAGGACGGATCTGCACCCGTGTGATTAGCGGGACAAAACAGCAGGCAACCGCCACCGCGAATAGATTCCCCAGCATCACGCCGATCGCGAGCAGCCCCAAGAGCATCGCTAGGTACATCGGGTTGCGGGTCACCCGGTAGACCCCGGTCGTCACGATCGCCGTCGAGTGCTCCGGGTTCAGCGGGTGAATAGTGGTCCGCGCTCGGCTGAAGGAGATGACCGCGAATGAGCCGAGCCCCAGAGCCGCGCACAGCAGCACGATGGAGACGCCGACCCGCAGGGCCGAAACCAAATCTAGATCCGGGGTGACAATGGACACCATCCACATCAGCAGACCCAGTGCAACGGCGTAGACCGGCGGTGGCACTCGCAACTCAAGCCTAGACATGGGAGCCCCTCTCCTGACGGGGCAGATTCAGTTTGCCCGACCGACCCTAAATGCTAGATCCGCGAGGAGAAAGGTGCCTGCTCGTTCACCCGCGAGTGATGGAGCGAGGCCAGCGCATCGACTTCGACGGTGACGCGCCGCCCAAGTCCGGAAATGCATCAGAAAAGCGCTCCGTTTCCTCAGAACGGACGACAACATGACTGAAACTTGCCTGATACACGGCTTGGGAAGATACTGACTTGCGGGACTTTCCTCGTTCCTCCTCAATCTGGGCTCCGGACACCGTTCTTTCACGACCGAATTCCACGCCCCAGAAGGGGGAACCACGCCATGAACGGTAAGCGCCCAGGCACCAGCGACCACCGGCGGCGCATCATCGCGGCGGTCTCGTCCATCGGGCTGGTCGCGTGCATCGCCGGCGTGACCGCAATAGCAACAGCCCCAGCGGCAGGCGCGGTTACCTGCCCTACTGTTGACCCGACGACCAAGGCAGTGACCCCGGCACCAGTCACTGGCGTTGTCACAGATTGGTCCTACTGCCCTATGACGGGCGCAAACCTCGCCGGCGCGGACCTGACGAGCGCAATCCTGACAGGCACGAAACTTTCGGGTGCAAACCTCACCGGCGCGAACCTCACGAACGCGGACCTCACCGGTGCGAATCTCACGAGCGCGAATCTCACGAGCGCAATCCTCACGGGCGCCAACCTCACGGGCGCGTTCAGCGCGAATGCCACCATGCGAAGTTCAAGCATGCAGAGTGCGACGCTGGCGAGCGCGGACCTGACGGGCGCCAATCTGACGGGCGCCGACCTGACCGGCGCTGATCTAGGGAACGCCGATCTGACCGGGGCAAACCTGACAGGCGCGGATGCGACAAGCGCGATCATGACAGGCACGAACCTGAGGTACGCGAACCTCACCGGGGCGAAACTTGCAAGCGCGAACCTGACGGGCGCCATATTCACGAACGCGAACCTGACGAACGCGAAACTGACCAACACGACACTCTCGAACCTAAACGGCGCGAACCTGACGAGCGCGGACCTGACCGGCTCAAACCTCTTCGGCGCGAACCTGAATAGCGCGAACGTGACCAACGCCAACCTGAATAGCGTCGACATGACACTCACGAACCTGCTGAACGCGTATGTGAACTGCGCAACGGGGGGCACTCTCGGCACCGGCATCACCGGCCCGCCGGTGAATCTGCCAACAGGCTGGACGTTTGCCGGGTCGAGCCCGCTCGGCACCCTCACGGCTTCCAAGGTCGCCTGCCCGCTGCCTCCGGCCCCCGATCCTGAGCCAGAGGCAACGCCGACTCCCAAGCCAACAACACCGCCAGTCCCGAGCCTCAACCCGATCCCCAACGCACTGAACCCGAACATCCCTGCTGGCGGCCTCCCGGCCGGCGGGTCGGTCTACCTGGTCAACGGCGTCGTAGTGCCCGTAACCGTGGGGCCGGACACTACGCAGGGAACCAGCCCCAAGACACTTGACGTGACCGGACCCGACTTCGGCGCGAGCTTCTCGGGCCGCGGCAACGCAAACAACCCGCTCGGGCTGACAAACCAGAATGCGCTGATCCTGCAGTCCGACCAAGGCACCCGGTCAGCAGCGCGATCGGCAGCGAGTTCGGCAGCGTCAAAGGTTGCCACCGTCGCGCCCGCAACCACGGCCGCTGGCATCGGCTTCAAACCCGCCACCACCGTAAAGTTCTACCTCCTGCCCGCCACCTACCTGGGCGAACTCCCCACCAGCAGAACCGGGGCTCTCACCGGCACCTTCAACGGCACCGTGCCCGTGCCTGCCGGACTCACACCCGGTACCTACACGCTGCAAATGAATGGCTACTCCCCCGACGGGGCCATCCGCAGCCTGTCCCTGGGCGTCGTCGTCACACCAGCGGTCGCGGCAACCAAGCAGGCCAAGGCATCGGTCGGCTTCCGGCCACTGTCAAGCGTCCTGACCGACCAGGGCAAGGCAGCACTGAAACTCCTCGCGACGAAGGCCGGCAAGAACGCGGTCGGCGTCCATGCCATCGGATATGTTCCGCCCACCGCCACCGATAGCGAACGCACATTGGCGACCCAACGGGCCAAGATTGTCGCCACATACCTGCGCTCACTCGGAGTCAAGGGCGCGTACGTAGTCAACGGCAGCGGGCTCACCTCACAGGCCGGGGCGACTGCATCACGCGTCCAGGTCACCATCACCTACCGCCCATAGCCACAACCAGACACGGATGGGGGCCCTGGCGAAGATGCGCCGCCCCCATTCTCGTGTCTAGGTTTACTGCTGGCCCTAGCGCACCGCGCCACCCGATGCGCATTCGCGAGGCCACCTTCTGCAGATAGGTGGGAATCAAACGGCCACCAACAACCGATGCACCGGTGAGGCTATCGGCCGCTTTGGGCACAATCGCAGTCCACTTAGTTCGATCCGGAGTGGCAGTTCGCTACGAACGATGCGATCACGTGCGGCGCCCTGATACTCGCGCATCACGGGCGCCCCACACTTGGTTGTGGTCGGTCTGGTGCTCGGAATCCCTACGACCTCCCATGGTGCGATAGCCGTGTAGCCCGTCCCAGATCGGCGATCCACTGCTCGGGAAGGTCCCGCATCCAGGTAGCAGTAGCACGTGACTCTCCCGGGGCCGCGAACGACGCAAGCGCGAATAGGACAGCGGTCGGCTCTAGGTCGTCCGACCGATTCACGTCCAGGGCCCCGAAGTAGGCGTCACGCCGAGCCACGACCACCGAAACTATCGGCACCTCGGCAGTCGTGGTCGTTCCTCATGCGCGCTAGACCTGGGGAGCGACTACCAGCAGCCGGTACTCGTAACCGTTCCGTTGGGGCACCGCGTCTCGTACCAGAGGGCACCGGATACTGAATTGGGTGACCCGATGGCCCCGGTGAAATTCGTCTCGCTCAGATTGGTGCGCGAGAGTTGAGCGGAGAGAATGGTGGCACCCGTCAGGTTGGCACTGGTAAGGATGGCACTCTGCAGGTTGGCGCCGGTCAGGTTGGCGCCGGTCAGGTTGGCGCCCATCAGATTGACGCTCGACAGGTTCGCCCCCAAAAGATTCGCGCCGCTGAGATCCGCACCTTGGCAACTCATCCCGCACGGCGCACCGGACGAGGGGGCCGCGCGACCAGCCGCCCGCGTCACCGGGTTCCGGGTACTGGCGGGGCTGAGATTCGCACCCTGCAGGCTGGCGTCTTGGAGTTGAGCATGGCGAAGGACGGCACCGCGCAGATCGGCCCGGTTGAGATTCGCTCCCCTGAGGTCCGCACCATGCAGTCGCGCTCGAACGAACTTTGCCCCCGACAGGTTGCCGTGGTACTCGACCCGCCACTTGGCGACCACGTCGCTGCAATCAGCCTTGGCGGCCAACACGCAGGTTGCATCGCCTGAACCGATCCGCGTCAACGGGGACGCCGACGCCGGCACACTCACCAGGGCGACCACCAACGAACCAATGCAAAAGCTCAACCATCCCCGTCGCATGATGCCTCCCAAGAACTCGCTCGCCCGAGGTACCGTCGGCAAGGACAGTTCCCCAAAGATCACAATTGCTGTTACCGCCAACCGCACCGAGAGAAACTTGGTATCCCCGTACGTTCCCCTAGCCTAGGGTGCCAGACTGTACGGCTGACCTCATTGAGCCGCCGCCTCGTCCTGATCGCCATGAGACGGGAGGATGGCCGCCGCAAACCACGGCTAGATGCCGATCGATGCGGTGGGCGGCGAATGTACGCCTCAGGACCGCTGGGCCGGCTCCGATTCTGCCCAGCAGTCAGTCCAAAGGCCTTGATGAGCGCCGCCGCGAGTCACTTGCGCCATCCAACCTTCTCTAGTCGGGCAGGATCGCGGGGCATCCTCTTTGCGTCGAGCCACGGCACGGCGGTGCAGTCGCACCACCGCCGTGCCGTGCCCCTGAACGAGAACAAAGGGTTGTGCCAAACAACGCAAACTGCCCGGCGCCGCCCCGAGGTCGAACGATCCCGGAGCGGCAGCGGGCGAGCCAGGCGCAGTTACTCAGCCAAGGAGCAGGCTATGAGCGATACGTTCACGCCTAGTTGCTCCCAAACCGCCACCCACTCCTCGACGGAGCCCCCCATATCGTTGGCGTTCTCCTCAGCCCTTGCGGCGTTCTTGTCCGATGGCCCGGCTTCGCACGCCTTCGCGAGATCTTCCGGTGTCAAGTCCGCGAGAGACTCTCCAGACTTGTCCATGCCCTCCAAAGTCGCGGCCCAAGCGGCGTCGTCGACACCTTCGGGCTTTACGAGGCCGTCAGTGATGCTGGCGGGCACTGCGGCCGCAGCGGACTCGGCTGCAGCGGGTTCGGCAGAGTCAGTCGAGCCGCCACCGCAACCGGCGAGCAGGGTCGTCGCCGTCAGGGCAAACGCCCCAACAAAAATCGCCATCTTGCTCCGTGCTTGCATGGTCTACCCCTCAATTAGATTCAGCCGCCCCATGACGGACAGCCTTAACCATGGTGGCCACCGAGCACGTAGCGCCAGCCGTGCCTGCCGAGTGGGGTGCTAGCACCCGCTACCACCGATAAATGCGCTTGGATCCCCTAGAGGCGGCGAACGACGAAGCAGGCATGTGACTATCGATCGGCTGCTCCGTCGTCCGATTGGCGGCCGCTACTGAGACGGCAGATTCATTCGTCTTGCTGCCACGCAGGGTTCGTGCGCAGCGTCTGTCGTTGCGTGATTTCAACACGCAGTTTTGCTACGTCGACCTTGCGGTTGCGACCCGACCTCGGCAACTCCATCACCACAATCCGGTCCGGGCGAGCCCACTCGTCCACCGGGGAGGACGTCGACCCAAGTACCGCCTCCACACGCCGCCTAACTGACTCCGGCCGCTGCCCGGCACTCGGCTGAACCGCAAGGACAATTTCCTCATCCCCGGTGCCCGCATCGGGCAGGCCCACCATCTTGACCGAGTCGACCCCATCGATGCGGCCCAACGCGTCCTCGTACAACCCCGGGTACACGTTGTGGCGACCGCGGATGATCATGTCCTTCGCCCGGCCGAGCAGGACGACTCGCCCATCATCGAGCATGCCCATGTCGCCGGTACTCACCCGGTGGTGTTCCGGCTGCCCCTGATAGGACCGGCACAGGTGGGGTCCGGCCACGTGTAGGACGCCGTCGGCTGCCACGTCAACACGAACCCCGTGCACGGGCCGGCCGACTAAGTCTCCCTGCTTGCCCCAGGCCAGCTTCTCAACCCCGCTGATCACGCACACCGGAAGCATCTCCGTCATGGCGTACACGCACCACACATCTATATACGGTGCGAGGGCATACAGCCGGTGCAGGAGTCCCGAGGTGACCGGCGCGGAACCAAGGATGACGGTACGAAGGCTGACCGGGAGTTGGCCTCCGGTCGCTTCCAGGCGATCGAGGAGGCGGGACAGATCGACCGGCACGAAGTAGCAGCAGGTGGCACCGGTTCGGGCCAGGCTCGTCAGCATCCGGGTAGGCGACTCTCCCGCTGGGGGAAGCGCCACCGTGGCACCTGAGAGCAAGGCGGGAAGCGCCGTGTGAAGCTCGCTGGTGTAGAACACGTCCCCCGGCCCCGTCGCCAGCAGCGGAACCAGCACATCCATGGAGGCGACCAGCCCTGTATGGGAGTGCACCACCCCCTTGGGAGTTCCCGTCGTGCCTGACGTGTAGATGACGAGCGCATCCCCATCGGCAGCAACCGGGGGCATGGCACACGAAACTGCCGGCTTACGTAGGGCCCCGGAGCGGAGACCGGGCGGACCGAATGGCAGCCAGGGCCCGGCGATGACATGCCGGTCCGCAAGTTTGGCTATGTCCGGTAGTCGCAGGCCACGCCACGCCGCAATCCGCCGCACCAGGCCCGGGCCCGACACCGCGTAAACCACGCTCTCCGCGCACGCCCACTCGACACGACCCCCAATGCGCGCACGGAGAAGTTCGTGGCTCATCCCCGGGTCGACGAAAACGATGGTCGCCCCAGTCCGAGCGATGGCCAGCACCAGCACCAGGGCCTCGACACCCGGACGCACCGCGAACAGAACCCGCTGCCCCGGACCCATCCCTCGTTCAACAAGGTGGGACGAAGCGGTGCGCACTCGATCGCCCAACTCCAGATAGCTCAATCTCTCCCGCCCGGAGATCAGGGCGACGCCATCCGGATGCCGGTCGCACGAGTCGAGCACGAGGTCGGTGATGATGACACTCATCGAACATCCACCTCGCTCGGCGTGTACCGGTGATCCCAGTACCACAGCAGGGTGTTCCCCAGCCCATAAGCGCGAACACGACGCAATGAGTTGCGGACCCGTACGTCACGCCGGTAAACGATCCGGTCGGTGACCTGCCGAGACCGGTTCAAGATGTCGCGGTCCTCGTGAAGCTCCTCGATGCACGAGTCGGGAAACCCACCCACCTGCTCGTACAGCGTGACGGCCATCGCCATGTTGTTGCCAGCGCACATCCGGTAGGGGCACAGAAACTGCGGTCCGCGGTTGCTCGGCCTTAACCGGCCGAACACGGCCGCAAGGGCCACGACCGCCGGG
>JAULZL010000474.1:0-10484 GCA_032117355.1 Candidatus Nanopelagicales bacterium | reverse complement strand
GACGATCTGCCAGCCGAGTGCCGTGCTTATCGCATGGGCCGCCACCTCACGACCCGAAAGGGTGCCGTCGGGGAAGTCCCACAGGGGGCGCTCCCCGCGAACCGGCTTGTACACGCAGCGGATAAGCGTCCCGGACGCCACCTCGACCAGGCAGCGCATCGTGCCATTCGAAGCGCCGGCCAGTCGGCCCTCGACGTCCAACTCACCCTCAGCCAGTGCCGCCAGGAGGTCTGGGGAGTCCAGCCAGCCGTTCATCGAATCAATCCGGAGGCCGGCGGAGCTCTCGCTCGCTGTCATCCCCGGCGCCGGTAGCCGTTCGCACGCGGGCACACATGCCCCTGGGGATCAAGGGGCTGGGTGCAGAAAGGGCAGGCGGGTCGACCCGCGGACACGACAGCACGTGCTCGCTCGACAAAAGCGCGGGCTCGGGTGGGATCAACCCAGACGCGCAGGGTGTCGGTGCCATCCTGGGCATCGTCCCCGATATCGGGAACCTCGCCCTCTTCCTCGTCACTGATGGCATGCGCCTCGATGACGACCGTCGCCGATGCCTCATCCCACCCCAGGGCCATTGCCCCGGTACGGAATTCCTCAACGATGGGGACGTCGAGCGGCTGGTTGTCGACTGACCCGGGCGGCGCCGAGTCGGGGATCGTCCCGGGGGCTGCCGAGGTCTCGCGAACCTCGTTGAGCAACTGCTCCAGTCGGTCGGCCAGCACGACCACCTGAGCCTTCTCGGCAACCACGCTGGTGATCACGCTGCCCTGGCGTGCCTGAAGGAAGAAGGTGCGCTCACCGGGCATGCCGACCGTCCCGACCACGAAACGATCGGGCTGACGGAATTCGAAGACCTGCCTGGGCACGATTTGGAGCCTACCCGCACCAGGCTCGGGCGAGCGCGGTCAACCAGCGCCTCCGCCGACGGCTGCGTCGCTGCTCTTGCCCTTGCGGCCGGGCTTGGGAACGAGACCGGCAAGGTCACTGCCCAGGTCGTTCATCCGGACGACGAACGGGCGCACCGCCGTGTAGGAGACGACGCTGATCGAGCACGGATCAACCTGCAGTCGCTGGAACTGATCGAGATGCATGCCGAGTGCGTCGGCGAGAATGGCCTTGATCACGTCACCGTGGCTGACGACCGCGTACACCGCCTTCTCCCCCAGCGTGGCGTTCCATTCCCGGACGGCGCTGACGGCTCGGTGCTGCATCGAGGTCATCGACTCTCCCTCGGTGCCCGGAAAGACCATCGCACTGGGGTGCCCCTGCACGACCTTCCACAGCGGGTCCTTGGCGAGCTCCTTCAGCGGCCGGCCCGTCCAGTCGCCGTACCGGCACTCGGCGAACCGCTCGTCGACGTGACGTGGGAGACCTTTGCGCTGCGCTGCCGCAATCGCCTCGGCCGTCTGCATCGTGCGCTCGAGCGGCGAGGAGATCAGCGCGGCCAGGGGCAGGGGTGACAAGCGTTGGCCCGCCGTCGCAGCCTGCTCCTGGCCCCGCTCGTCGAGAACCACGCCTGGGGTCCAGCCTGCGAGCACGCCATTGGCGTTGGCACTGGTCCGACCATGGCGCACCAGCAGGACCGTTGACATGACCCCAGGGTAGACGCTTGCTGATCGTTGCCAATCCCCGTGACCAGTTCGAACGGCACGGCAACAGCCGTGCCGTTGCTGGTACCAGGGTTGCACGTCAGGCGGTGAGCACTCCAAGGGAGAGCAACACGATGACAAGAACTCCCAGGCCAATTCGGTAGAGGACGAACGGCAGGAATGACCGTGTCGTCACCCAGCGAAGCAGCCAGGCGATCACGGCCAGGCCCACCACGAAGGCGATGACAGTGGCTGCGATCGTCGGGCCCCAGGCAACCGTGGAGTCATTCCCGATCTTGGTCGCCTCGTAGAGGCCCGATGCCAGGACCGCAGGGATAGCGAGCAGGAATGCGTAGCGTGCTGACGCCTCGCGGGTGTAGCCCAGGACGAGGCCGGTAGAGATCGTCGCACCGGAGCGGGAGACGCCCGGGATGAGTGCAAGGGCCTGGCCGAATCCGAACACCAGCCCATCGCGGGCATTCAGGTCAGCAAGTGCCAGTCGGCGGCGGCCGAGGGCATCAGCCACTCCCAGCAGAATCCCGAAGCCGATCAGGGTCCCGGCAACCAGCCAGAGGTTCCGGGCAGCGGTCTCGATCTGGGAGGAGAAAGCCAGGCCAAGCACGGAGATCGGAATAGTCCCGACGATGATGTACCAGCCCATTCGCGCGTCGATCGACGAGCGGAGGGATCGATTGCGCAGCGAGCGGACCCAGATCTCGATGATGCGAGCAATGTCCCGTCGGAAGAACACGATGACGGCCGTCTCGGTGCCGATCTGGGTCACGGCCGTGAATGCCGCACCTGGGTCTTGCCAGCCCAGTAACTGGGAAACGATCAGGATGTGCGCCGAGGAGGAGACCGGGATGAACTCGGTCAGCCCCTGGACGACTCCAAGAATGATCCCTTCGACCCAGCCGATGGGTTCGATCACGTGGCCAGGCCGGACTCGTCCAAGACCTCGGCCATGGTCCGAAGGGTTGCCATCCGATCATCGAGGGAGCCGGCGTAGGTCGCAATCGTCAGGGTGGTGACCCCGGAGGAGGCATAGGCGGCAAGACGGTCGCGCACCCGATCACGCGGCCCGATCAGGGAGGTGCGATCAATGAACTCCTGGGGGACGGCCGCGGCTGCCCCCTGGTAATCCTTTGCCAAGTACTTCTCCTGCACCTCGATGGCCTCGGCCTCGTAGCCCATCCGGGTGACCAACTGGTTGTAGAAGTTCTTGTCCCGGCTTCCCATGCCACCTATATAAAGGGCTGAGTAGGCGCGCACCATGTTGGCGCACTCGACGGGGTCATCGCCGAGCACCACCGGGACGGTCGGCACCACGTCGAAGCCGGACATGTCCAGCCCAGCAGCCTGACGGCCGGCCGAGAGGTGGCCGATCATCTCGGCAGCGGACTCCGGTGCGTAGAAGATGGCCAGCCAGCCGTCGGCAATCTCGCCGGTCAACTCCAGGTTCTTCGGCCCGATCGCGGCGATGTAGACCGGGATGCGCTCCCGCACCGGATGCACCGTGAGTGTCAGCGCCTTGCCCGGGCCGTCCGGCAGCGGCAGCGTGTAGAACTCCCCGTCGAAGGTCACCCGCTCGCGGGCGAGAGCCTTGCGGACGATCGCGACGTACTCCCGCGTTCGCTGCAACGGCTTGTCGAATCGAACCCCGTGCCAGCCCTCGGAGACCTGCGGACCGGAGACACCGAGCCCCAGGCGGAATCTTCCACCCGAAAGGGTGTCCAGGGTCGCGGCCGTCATGGCCGTGTTGGCCGGCGTCCGACCGGGAATCTGGAAGATCGCCGAGCCCACATCGATGCGGGTGGTCTGCGCCGCGATCCAGGTGAGAACGGTGGCAGCATCCGAACCGTATGCCTCGGCGGCCCACACCACGGAGTAGCCGAGTCGGTCGGCCTCCTGGGCAAGGATCAGGTTCTCTGCGTCATTGCCCGCACCCCAATAGCCAAGATTCAAGCCGAGCTTCATCGCTGTCTCCGATTCGTCGATGGCACATTCGAACGATGTGCGCTGCGAGCCTAATGCCCACGAACCCCGCGAACCCCCGATAGCGTTCGCGACGTGGAGCAACGTCCCCTGGGCAGGTCCGGTATCTGGGTCGGTCGGCTCGGCCTGGGCACGATGACCTGGGCGAACGGGACTGACGGCTACGAGGCTCGCGACCAACTCGCAGTCTTCCTTGACGCAGGCGGCTCGCTCATCGACACCGCCGACGTCTACGCGGAAGGCGGGGCTGAGGAGATGCTCGGAGAGTTGATGGCCGAGTTCGAGATCCGCGAGCAGGTGGTGCTAGCAACCAAGGCCGGGAGCCGGCCCGGGCCCGACCGGCGCTTTGATGCCTCGCGCGGTCACCTGCTGCGCTCGCTGGACGCCTCCCTCCGGCGCCTGCAGACCGATTGGATCGACCTGTGGCAGTTGCACGCGTGGGACCCGATGACCCCGATGGACGAATCCCTTGCCGCTATCGACGATGCCGTGCAGGCAGGCAAGGTGCGTTACGCGGGCATCTCCAACTACGCCGCCTGGCAGGCAGCCCGGGCCGCGACCTGGCAGCGTGCCGTGCCCGGTCGCACCCCGCTCATCACCGCCCAGATGGAGTACTCCCTGCTGGAGCGCGGAATCGAGCGGGAGATCATCCCGGCTGCCCAGTCACTCGGCCTGGGGATCCTCCCGTGGTCACCCCTGGGCCGCGGGGTCCTCACCGGGAAGTACCGGCACGGTATTCCGGCCGACTCCCGTGGTGGCGCCGACGAGACCGCGGGCTGGGTGCAGGTCTACCTCAATGAACGCGGACGGCGCATCGTCGATGCCCTGGCCACCGCGGCAGACGGCCTTGCTGCCTCCCCCGCCGAGGTTGCCCTCGCCTGGCTGCGCGATCGTCCCGGAGTCGTCGCGCCGATCCTCGGGGCCCGCACCAACAATCAGCTGCTCGCTGCCCTCGCCAGCGACGAACTCGAGTTGCCGGACGAGATCAGCCGCGCACTGGACGAGGTATCTGCACCGGCCATGGGCTACCCCGAAGCGGGCTGGGCGCAGCGCCGTTGATGGCCACACTCGCTCAGGCTGCGCCAACCCGGGCCTGGACAGTAAGTTCGAAGCCATGAGGTCGACGGCAGTCCAGAGGACGTGGGAGTACAAGGAGATTGCCCTGCCCCGCGGCACCTCGCGAGAGATAGCCCGTCAGTACCTCACCGGCGCGGCCGAGACCGAGCACTGGGAACTCGCCCGAATCCACCTGCATCCCGACGGCAGCCGCCGGGTCTGGCTGCGACGCAAGGTCTATCGGGTGCCCCGCACCGCCTGATCAGCAGGCGCGAAGGAATCGATCGAGCACCCTCACCCCGAACTGAAGTCCATCCACCGGGACCCGCTCGTCGACCCCGTGGAACAGCCGCCAGTAGTCGACGTCCGCCGGCATCTGCAACGGCGAGAAGCCGTAGCAGGTGATCCCGAGTCGAGCGAAGGCCTTGGCATCCGTTCCCCCCGAGATCATGTACGGCACGGCCCGAGCACCCGGGTCCTCGGCACGCAGAACAGACGCCATCAGGTCGACGGCCGCCGTATCGAAGGGCGCCTCAATCGCCGCATCAGACGTGACCGACTCGATGGCGATGGCATCGCCGACGATTGCGCGGATGGTCGCCTCGAACTCTTCCTCGTACCCGGGCAGGACGCGGCCATCGATCGCGGCTGTTGCCTCAGTCGGGATGACGTTGTGCTTGTAGCCCGCATCGAGCATCGTCGGGTTCGCGGTGTTCTGCAGGGTGGCACCGACCAGGGCCCCGAGGGTCCCGAGCCGCGAAAGGATCGGCTCCATGTCATCGCCCGCGAGGTCGATGCCGAATGCGCTGGAGAGCTCGTCAAGAAAGCGGTCCACGGTCTTCGTCCGGCGAATCGGCCACTGGTGCTGCCCCACTCGGGTAACAGCCTCGCAGAGTGCGGTCACCGCGTTGTCGTCATGGATCATCGATCCGTGCCCGGCCCGGCCCGCTGCTCGGAGCCGGATCCAGCGGATGCCCTTCTCTGCCGTCTGGATCGGATAGAGCCGCAGGTCGTCGCGCACGGTGATCGAGAAGCCGCCCACCTCGCCGACCGCCTCGGTCACGCCCGCGAACAGGTCGGGGCGGTTGTCGACCAGCCAGTGCGAGCCATGAATACTGCCCGCCTCCTCGTCCGGAAGAAACAGGACGACCGTGTCGCGACGTGGACGGATGCCTGATCGGCCCCAGCCTCGGACAACCGCGAGAATCATCGCGTCCATGTCCTTCATATCGACGGCACCGCGGCCCCAGATGAAGCCGTCCTCAACCTCCGCGGCGAAGGGCGGATGCGACCAGTCCGCTGCCATCGCCGGCACCACGTCTATATGGCCGTGCAACAACAGGGCCGGCGCCGTGGGATCCGTCCCCGGGATCCGAAGGGCCACCGCTCGCCGGGAGTCGCTGGAAGTCGTGATGACCTCCGGGGCCCAGCCAGCCTCGCGGAGGGCGGCAGCGCAGAACTCGGCAACCTCCGCCTCGCCCACGGTCTGCGGGCTGTCACCCCAGTTGGAACTGTCAATCCGGATCAGTGCACGCGTCAACTCGACGACGTCCTCCTGCGCCCCGGGGAGGTACTCCCAGCCTGAGTCGCTCGAATCTGCCGGCTTCATCGTCTCCATGGCGCCATCCTGCCGCAGTCCGGTGACCGGCCTTGGTCGAACCACCAGTGCCACGGGTATAGTTCCGTGGCAGCAACTCGTCCGAGTGGCGGAATGGCAGACGCGCTAGCTTGAGGTGCTAGTTCCCTTTACGGGGAATGGGGGTTCAAGTCCCCCCTCGGACACTGCGAGAACTGGCATTCGCCAGAGGCACCGCCTGAGCTGGTTCAACCTGGACCCGCACCAGGCGGTGCCGTTTTTTCCAGCGCTCCAGGGGTCAGCCTGGCTGCGTCATGGTTCGGAGGCGTCGAAGTGACCGCGTCGAGCAGGACGCTGACGTCAACGCGATGCGTGGAGCGGTGCACCCTGGTTGAGCAACTCGCCGAGAGATGCATTGCTCTGCAGATCCACCCCGGGCTGCAGTCCGCCTGCCGAGAAGGTGGGCAGTTCCCGGATGCTGGCGGCCATGGCGTCCAGAGCCTCCGGCTGCCAAAGAAGGAGCAGGTCGATCGCGTCCTCGAGGACTAAGTTCACCGTGCAACCGGAGGTCGCAGCCAATCGGCGCACCTCGAAGTAGAGGTTGTCCTGGAGGGTGACTGTCGTGCGCATGCTGCACCTGAACCTCGTCACTCGACATAACGGTGCACATATCCACCGGTGCGCGCAGTTCCTCACCACAGACTGCTGGCGAGGGAGCGGCTGGTTGGCCTTGTTTCGAACGCTCCTTCGGATGTCGACCACGGCGGTCGGGATGGTGGCGAGGTAACGATGCTCGGTCTGGTCCTTGGCGAGCGCGACGAGGACGGGCGGCACCGCGAGGAGTGAAGCGGGTCAGTAGAGCACGATGCAGGTGCCGACGACCACGACCACGAGCCCCGCCCACTCGAGGCTGACCAGCTTCTCTTTGAAGACGACCAGTGCCATCAGCGCCGTGACGATGGGGCTCAACGATGCCAGCACTGCGACAACGCCGATGTCGCTCATCTTGGCTGCGAAGAAGAACAGGCTGTTGCTCAGGGCCAGTGCGACGCCCGACCCCAGCAAGACACCGACGGACGGACGGTTGACGCCTTCGAAGACGCGGGAACTGCCCAGCAGGACGAGCAACACCGCGATGGTCAGCTGCGGGATCTCCGAGACGGCCAGCGTCGCGTTGACGCTCTTGCGGGATCCAAGGTCCAGGGCAATGTTCGCCAAGCCCCAGAAGAGCGCGGTGCCCAGGGCCCAAATGATGGCCGTTCCTGGGCTCTGGCCCTCCCTCCTCGGGCTTGCGTCCCTCAGGTGGGCGGCATAGAACATGGCCAGGCCCAGGAGGATGCCGAAGAGTCCCGCTGTCGTCTTGGCCGAGAGTTGCTCGCCGAGGTAGATGGAGTAGGCGATGAGAACGATCGTGGACGTGGCCGCGACCCCCGAGGCCACGCCGATCTTGCCGCAGTCGAAGGCGCGCAGGAGCATGAGCGTTCCCAGGACGTTGAAGGACCCGCCGAGCAGGCCCGCGGTGACCTCTCCCACGCCGAAGGCGAGCGTCTGCGTCAGGACCATGAACAGGACGTAGCTGATGCCCGCAGCCGTGGCACTGATGAGGACGACCGTGTAGCGGGAGATGCGGCCGCGGTAGAGGCCGATGCCGAACTGCCAGACGCCGAGCAGGCCACCGCTCAGCAGTGCGAGCAGGGAGTACTCCACGGCACCTCCGGACCACGGGCGAGTCCGCTCGGCAAACTCCGGCGCAGGCGAACGCGGCGCATCATTGCACGGCCAAGCGGCGCCGGATGAACGAGGCCAAGGTCTGCGTCAACTCACCGCGCCATCGGTAACCCGCAGGAACGGGCCCCGCCCCTATGGATGGACGCGCAGGCGATCCAGAACCTGCCTGCCTGTCTGCCTGCCTGCCTGGGGCATGATTCGGAGACTTCGCGACAACCGCGTCGAGCGGGACGTTGACGTCAATGCAATGGATAAAGGTGGGAATCCTCGTCAAGCAACTCCATGCGAGACATTGCCATCCAGATCCACCGCGGGTCGCACTCCACCCAGCGAGAAGAGGGGCGGTCTCGGGTTGAGTCGTCCTGAAGTTGAAAGATCACGCAGGTACGCCCACCGGTCAGGACATATTCGGTGGCGCCGATCTACCAGCACGCGTTCGGCGCCGGATAGACGAACCTGCGCCACGCCGCCCGCAGCTTCTTCTTCGGCTCGAACCTGGCGACTCCGGCCTTCCGGAAGATCCACCGCCACCACTCGCACCCAGGTGAGTTTCCGGGCGGGCTCGGCGACCCTGAGCAAGGGCGCAAAGGCTGCCCTGCGCCGCATCGCCACCGCGGCGAAGGCCGGAACCGTCTCCAAGGTCGCCATCAAGTGTGGTCAGCCGACGCGGTCGAGCGCGGCCACTCGACGGCGTTCCGCTGCCCGGGCCAATGCCGTAGCGGCCTACCCCAAGTCGCTGGGGGTCTCGGGGATCTACGTGGTCCGCTCGAGCCTCCTACGGCCAGCCGGTGACCGCAGGGTGACCGTCACCATCACCGCCGCGACACGGTAGGAGCGGGGTGCTGGTGCGCGGGGACTGCCGCGCGGGGACGTCGTGCCCTCGGGGATGATGACGACGCCCTCCCCCGTCGCCTGGCCGTCGAGGATCCGAGAGGACCGCAGTTCCACAGGACCGGGAGTGGTGCGCCGCCATCGCTGCCTCATCCCGGTCGCCCGGGTCTCGGTTCGGGCGCTTCATCGCGCCCACACCGCGGTGGCATCCGAGCCATGACCAGGCACCGGGCGCACGCGGAAGAGCGCCCCAACCTTCGGACCCCCGAGTCCCCCTCGGACACAGACATACGCATTCGTCTATATGGGATTCGTCCTACTTCCAGGGGTTCGCGCTCCGCAGTGTTCCGCCCGATGCTTCAGCCCAGGGCCTCGGAGCTGGGGTCTATCCACTTCAGGCCCGCGAATCGGGCGAAGCCTCGGTCGAATGACACCCAGGTGGCATTGATCTCGAGGGCAGCCGCGGCGAGCCAGGTATCGGTCACGTCATGCGCCCGCGGGCGATGGCTATCGAGCAGGCTGCGGAAGATTGGCCAGTGGCCGCGCCCTGGATTGATCACGTGGACGAATGGGGATGAGGTCAGAACGTCGACGACCTCGATCGCCGACCGAATGTCCAGCGGCTCCCTCAAGACCTTGCGGCTGGTCGAGACGCGAATGAATCCCGAGATCACCACTGAAAAGAGGCCCAGCCCCTCTGGATGAAGGCGCAGCCGATCCAGGGCCCGCCTGGCTGAGTCATGGTTCGGAGATGTCGATATGACCGCGTCGAGCAGAACGTTGACGTCAACGCAGTGCATGGAGGGGCACATCCTCGTCGAGGATCTCGCTAAGGGAGGCATTGCTATCCAGATCCACTCCGGGTTGCACTCCACCTCCCGAGAAGGTGGGAAGCTCGGGGAGGCCGACGGCCGTGGCGTCCAAGGCCTCCCGCTGCCGAACCAGGAGAAGGCTGATCGCGTCCTCGATGACTGAGCCAACGGTGCAACCGCGAACTACGGCCAGCTTGCGCGCCTCGAAATAGAGGTCGTCTCGGATGCTGACTGTGGTGCGCACGCTGCACCTTAGCATCAACATTAGGCATCAAGATGCACAGATCACCCGCTGCCCGTGGTGCTCACGCCGGATTGCACGCGAGGCATTTCCCGTGCCTCAGTTGGGAGTGCCCCCGAGGGGCGGACAACTGGCCTTGATTCGAACGGCCTTCGGACGTCGAGCAGTGCGGTGGTGATGGCGATGAGGTCAGACCGCGTCCGCGGCCAGGTATTCCTCCCAAACCGAGGGACACAAGTCCCCCTCGGACACGTAATCCCCTCACGAAAGTGGGGGGATTTTCCGTTTCGTCTATCGCTCGTCTACCGCTCTTCGCGGCAACTGCGTGCGATGCCCCCTGGAATTCCTCACCAGCGCCGCCGCAAACTCGGTCGCGTCATCGTGCATGGCTGGAGCGACGTCACTGTAGTTGTTGAGCGACATGCCTTTGGCGTGGCCGAGGCGCACCTGGACGACCTTTGGGTGGATGGCTGCCGAGTCGACTCTGCTGGGCCACGAATGGGGCCGGCGGCGATTGGCAGAACAAAGGAGCCGGGGGCGATTGGCAGAACGACGGCGCCGGCGGCCAGGCGCGTGGCAGGATCTCCCAGTGCATAATCCCTCTCATAAGTCGCGGCGCACGTTGGCGCTCGTCGTCGCCATGTGCGTAGCCCCGCTCC